>JBGTIA010000412.1:0-3127 GCA_041745835.1 Ilumatobacteraceae bacterium
GGGCTCGTCTCGGACCCCGCTGCGCCGTTCGGGGGCGTGAAGCAGAGTGGTATCGGCCGCGAAGGCGGCCACGAAGGAATGCTCGACTACATCGAGTTGAAATACGTCGCCACCAACTGGTGACGACGCGCACTGCAGCGAACTGCATGGAGGGAAGCAGAAACATGGACACCACACGATTGAGCGAGAAGATCGTTCTCATCACCGGGGCTGCACAGGGCATGGGGGCCGCGGTCGCCGAGCACTACGCAGCTCAGGGGGCCAAGGTGTGCCTCGGCGACGTCAACGTCGACGGGGTCAACGAGGTCGCCGAGCGGATCCGCTCGAACGGCGGTGATGCGACAGGGGTACACCTCGACGTCACCAAGCGTGCCGACGTCGCCGCCGCCGTTGCCCACACCGTCGACACGTTCGGCAGCATGAACGTGATGCTCAACAACGCAGGCATCAACAAGCCGTTGCTGTTCCTCGACATCACCGAGGAGAACTGGCACAAGATCATGGACGTCAATGCGCTCGGCGTACTGCTCGGCATGCAGGAGGCCGCGAAGCAGATGATCACTCAGGGGCCGATGGAGGACGGGCAGCCGTACAAGATCATCAACGTCGGGTCCATCCTGTCGCGTCAGGCATTCCTCGACGTGGTGCCGTACAGCTGCTCGAAACACGCCGTGCTGGCGATGATCAACGGCGGGGCCAAGGCGCTCGTCGACCACAACATCACCGTCAACGGCTATGCACCCGGCGTGGTGGCGACCGAACTCTGGCGCCAACTCGACAAGGACCTGGTGGAGATCGGCATGTTCGAAGAGGAGGGCAAGTCGATGGACAAGCTCGCCGAGGACATGATCTTGATGAAGCGGTACTCCTACCCGAAGGACATCGTGGGAACGGCGTCATTTCTTGCGAGTTCCGAATCCGACTACATGACCGGTCAACTTCTCATGATCGACGGCGGAATGGTCATCCAGTAATCGATTCGGGTTCGGCACACACGAACTCGACGACGATCGCCGCAGCCGTTCCGACACTGCGGAGCAGCCCGGAGCAGCCGTGCCCGGCGAGTCGTGGGGACCGGCGGTCTCGAGTGAGCGAGTCCAACCCTCCGGAGTTCGACGTGCGGAGACAACACCCGCCTCCAGACATCGACTCGAGGTTCTGGTCGGATGTGGTCACCCTGCCCTCGCCCCGGAGGCGCAAGTCGCGTTGACCTTGCGGATCGTGGCCGGACTCTCGACGCACAAATCGCCCGTGGCCTTCCTGGTGTCCGAGGACTCTGCCGTTGATCGCAGTGCTGCAGGACCACGGTGAACGGCGGCAGCAACCCTTCGTCTGGCTGACATCTCGCAGTCATCTGGAATTCGTGTGATCCAGTCGCGTCCCGGTTTCGAACGACGGAGGGAACGTTTTGTTTCGATCTGCGGCAGTAGGGAACTGCGTGGGGGAAGGTGAGCCAGATGTCACATCGCGCCGGTCGAAGCCTCACGAGCCCAAAGACCTCCACACAAGTCGCAAACAACAAAGGAGAGACCATGAATCGAATGTCCTCAACTGGTGCACCGAGGCGGTGGCGGCGATACGTCGCGGCGGCAAGCGGTGTAGCACTTCTCGGCGGCATCACCGCTGTTCAAGGAGGCCCGCTCGATGTTCGAGCCTCCAGCCACCGTGAGGCGCCGCTGATTGCTGGCGACCCTCGTGCGGACAACACCGACGTCTATGCGTTCGTGAGTCCCGATGATCCCGACACCGTGACGTTGATCTCGAACTGGATCCCGTTCCAGGAGCCCAATGGCGGCCCCAACTTCTACCTCTGGGCCGAGGACACCCGATACACGATCCAGATCGACAACGACGGAGACGCGTTGCCGGACTTGACCTACGTCTGGGAGTTCACCACCGTCATTCGCGACGGCGACGAACAGTTCCTCTACAACACGGGCCCGGTCACGTCTTTGGACGACCCCGACCTGAACATCTACCAGACGTACGACCTGACGCTCGAGCAGCCTGGCTTGCCGGACATCCCGCTGCTGAACGACGCGATCTCGGCACCGTCGCACGTCGGTCAGGCATCGATGCCCGACTACGAGACACTGCGTGACCAGGCGGTCTATCCGCTCCTGGCGCCGGGTGTAGGACAGACGTACGCCGGCCAGGCGGACGACTCGTTCTTCCTCGACCTGCGGATCTTCGACCTGCTCTACGGTGGCGACGCCTCCGAAGTCGGTCAGGACACGCTCGCCGGGTACAACGTCAACAGCGTGGCGCTCCAGCTTCCGAAGGAAGCACTCGCCCTCAACGCTGACGCCACCGACAACCCCGTCATCGGCGTCTGGAGCACGACCGAGCGTTTCAACGGCATGGACTTCGTCCAGGTGTCACGTCTCGGCAACCCGCTGATCAACGAGGTCATCGTCCCGTTGAACCTGAAGGACGCCTTCAACTCGATCAGCCCTGATCTGGATGCGATGGCGGCCGGTGGAGCTGTTGTCGACAAGGTGCTCGATCCGATCCTGCCGAAGCTCATCGAGAGCATCTACGGCGTGCCGGCTCCGGCTGGCGACCGCAACGACCTGTTCGAGATCTTCCTGCAGGGCATCAGCGAGGCGAACGCCGGCGCAACCGGGGATCCCGCCACGGTGCTGCCGGTCGACTTGAACTCGCTGGATCTCAACGCTGATGCGCTTGCCGCACGCGGCGGTGACCCATTCCAGCCGTCGGAGATGTTGCGTCTCAACATGTCGGTGCCGCCAACCGCGAGCCCCAACAGTTACGGCGTGATCGCCGGCGACCTCGCCGGCTTCCCGAACGGACGTCGCCTCGAGGATGACGTCGTCGACATCGCGATCCAGGTCGTGGAGGGCGCCGCAATCACCGGGCAGCTCAACCCGGCTCTCGCGACGCTCGACTCGGTGGATCGCAACGACAAGGATTTCGGGACGACGTTCCCGTACCTGGCGCTGCCACACTCCGACTCGGTCAACCTCGGAGTCGAGCGTTCACCGCGTTCGCCCGAATACATCAGCGTGAACCCGGAGCGAATCCTCGACACCCGCAATGGCGCCAAGCCGGCGGCGGGGTCGACGACCACGCTGCAGGTCACCGGTGTCGGCAACACGCTCGTGCC
>JBGTIA010000413.1:0-1730 GCA_041745835.1 Ilumatobacteraceae bacterium
CAACAACGTGGTGCTGTCGCGTCGCGCCTATCTGGAAGAGAACCAGAAGGAGACCCGCGACCAGTTCCTCAACAACCTCAAGGTCGGCGAGGTCCGCGAAGGCACGATCTCCTCGGTCGTCAGCTTCGGTGCGTTCGTCGACCTTGGCGGTATGGACGGACTCATCCACGTCAGCGAACTGTCGTGGAAGCACGTCGATCACCCCGGCTCGGTCGTCACCGTCGGCGATCCGGTCAAGGTCCAGGTGCTCGACGTCGACTTCAGCCGCGAGCGCATCAGCCTGTCGCTGAAGGCCACCCAGCAGGATCCGTGGCAGGAGTTCGCCGAAGGCCACCAGGTCGAGCAGCTCGTCTATGGCCGTGTCACCAAGCTGGTCCAGTTCGGCGCATTCGTCCAGGTCGGCGAAGGCATCGAAGGCCTCGTGCACATCTCGGAGATGTCGGCGCACCACGTCGACAGCCCCGAACAGGTCGTCACCCCCGGCGAGGAGCTGTGGGTCAAGATCATCGATCTCGACCTGGCCCGTCGCCGCATCAGCCTGTCGATCAAGCAGGCCGCCGAAGGTGGCGAACTCGCCGCCGAGTACCGCGAGCACTTCGAGGTCGACTCCGCCGGCAACTGGGTCCAGGGCGAGGCGTCGGCCGAGGCCGAAGCCGCATGGTCCGAGTACTACGGCGAAGGCGGCGAGGGAGCAGCCGAAGGTGCTGCAGCCGCAGCGTCGACGGAGACCGCCGACACCGAAGACACCGCCGAGTCCACCGAGGCTCCGGCTGCCGAGGAGACCGTCGAAGCTGCGCAAACCGCGACAGCCGAGGAGACCACCGAGGTCGCCGAGGCCGAGGAGACAGCCGAGCCCGTCGAGGAAGTCGCCGCTGAAGAAGTGGCTGCGGAGGCCGTCGCCGTCGAGGAAGACGCCGTGGAGGAAGAACCCGAAGGGTGATCCTGGTCGGGCTGACCGGGGGCATCGGCGCCGGCAAGTCAACCGTGTCGGCGATGCTCGCCGAACGTGGGGCTGTGATCGTCGACGCCGATCGCATCGCGAGGGAACTCCAGTCGCCGGGCAGCCCGGTGCTCGACGCGATGGCCGAACGCTTCGGATCGCACATCCTGCTCGACGACGGTTCGCTTGACCGTGCGGCGGTCGCGAAGATCGTCTTCAACGACGAGGCCGCACTTGCGGACCTGAACGGCATCGTCCACCCGGCAATGCAGTCCGAGATCCAACGCCAGATCGACGACCAGCGCACCACCGATCGGGTGGTGGTGCTCGACTTCCCGCTGCTCGGTGAGAATCCACGCAAGGGGCTCGCAGCGACGATCGTCGTCGACATCCCCGTCGACGTTGCTGTCCACCGCTTGATCGAGCAACGCGGCATGGACGAAGCCGACGCCCGGGCGCGAATCAGCAGCCAGCTGAGCCGTGATGAGCGACTGGCGACGGCGACGCACGTGATCGACAACGGCGGCGATCGCGACGCGTTGACCGCCCAGGTCGACGACCTCTGGCAGCAACTGCTCCAACTCCCGCCGACGACCGACGTCGCCGTCTGAACGCAGTGATCAGGGCAGCATCGAGAGGGTCATGTCGACGACCGGGACGTCGGGAACGGGCGTCGCGGTGTAGCGGTCGAGATGATCGCCGCCGAGATCGCCGAACGCTGCGCTGACGAGCGCCCAGTACGACTGGCGGATCCCGGCCTGCCGGCGGTCGCGTGCCGCTTCGTACCGTT
>JBGTIA010000414.1:0-2384 GCA_041745835.1 Ilumatobacteraceae bacterium
GGCACCGTGAAGCCGACATAGCCGAGGTACAGGATCGGCGGGTGGAACAGCACCAGGATGTGGTTCTGCAGCAGCGGGTTCGGCCCGGGGCCGCTGGTGATGCCGGGAGCACCGGCGGCGAACGGATCGGCCGGGCCGAAGCTCAGCATGGCGAAGAACGCCGACACGACGAACATCACGATCAGCGCCCAACCGACGAGCACGTCGTCGGTGCGGTTGCGGAACCGCCAGGCGACTGCGGCGGTGAAGCCGGCGAGCACGAGCGCCCACAGCAGGATCGAGCCCTCGAGCGCCGACCACATGGCCGCGATGTTGTAGAGCGTCGGCGTGTCGGCCGAGCCGACCTGCTGGACGTAGGCGAGCGAGAAGTCGCGGGTGATCAGCGCCCGCTGCATCATCACGACGGAGAGCACGATGCCGGCGAAGGCGAGCCAGGCGTAGATCGGGCCCTGCTTGAGCAGCTTCCGGTCGCGTTGGCGGATGCCGTAGAGCACGGCCCGCGCACCGAACACCGAGGCGGCCAGCATCAGCAGCAGGCCCGCTCGGCCGAGCGCCGAGTTGATGCTCGCCGCGAACAGCATCACGCGGCGGAAGGGTCCGGGCAGCCAGCCGCTTCGGCGTCGGCGACCCGCTCGTCGTTGACGGCGACGTACTCATCGGAGTGCTTGACCTCGACGCGGTCGCCGAGCAGCGTGCCGCGCTCGATCACCCCGTGAACGACGACGGGGATGCACTCCTTGAAGATGCCGCCCGGTTCGCCGTCGTAGTTGACCGGGATCGTCTCGCCGTTGAACGAGATGGTGAAGACGGTGTTGTTGGCGACGCGCTCGACCGAGCCCTCGTCGACGGTGCCCTGCAGACGGATGCGTCGGTCCTCGTCACATCCGCTTCGCCGGTCGACCTCGTCGACGTTGCAGTAGTAGTCGACCGCCTGGGTGAGGAACTGGGTGACGATCACACCGCCCGCGACGACGACCAGGCCGAGCACGGCGAGCGCCATCCAATTGCGCTTCTTGCGGACCGGCGAGGCGGGTGCGACCGGTGACCGAGGGGAGAGATCCATGTCGCCCGTGTCGTTCATGTCGTGTTCATTCTGGTCGCTCAGACCCAGTACTTGTCCGCGTCGGGGACCTGTTTTCCGAGTCGTTTCCCGGCGCGCAGCACTCGCCACGCCATGAAGGTGACGGTGACGAACGTGAGCACGTAGCCACCGATGATGAATCCGGCGTCCTCCATCAGCGCGTTCCCTTCTCATTGTTTGCAGCCTGGTTCTCGGCGGCCTCGGAGCGGCGAGCAGCGAGGGCGTCGTCGAGGCCGCGTTCGTCGAGCAGATCCTCCATCGCCATCACCCGGGTCCGGTGCATCACCAGCCACACGTACAGCAGGGAGAAGGCGATGACGCCGACGAACAGGCTGAACAGCATCAGCCCGCGGATGCTGACGTCGCCATCGGTGCCGAGCACCGTCGCTTCCTGGTGCAGGCTGCGCCAGAGGCGGACACTCCAGTGGACGAGCGGGATCTCGAGCACGGCCAGCATGCCGATGACCGCGCTGCGACGAGCGCGTTGCTCGTGGGTGCCCCCGAGCCGTCGGACCGCCAGATAGCCGATGTACGTGACGAAGAGCAGCGCGGTGGTGGTGAGCCGAGCGTCCCATTGCCAGAACACGCCCCAGGTGAGGCGGCCCCACATGGCACCGATGACCAACGTGACCGCCACGAACGCCGTGCCGATCTCGGCGCTCGCCCCGGCGAGGCGATCCCATCCGAGCGACTTCTTCTTGCCGAAGAAGTACATCGCGGACGCCACGGCGGTGACAGCGAAGGCCAGGTAGGCGATCCAGATCGTCGGCACATGGACGTACAGCAATCGCACGCTCTCGCGCTGGTCGCGGTCCTCGGGCGAGAAGCCGAGGCCGAACGCGACCAGCCACCCCATGGCGACGATGGTGGCGATCCCGACGATCCGCGTGCCTCGCGTGCCCGTTCCACGGCGGACGTCTGGGTCATCGCCGGACGGATCGGTCTCGGCAAGCGTGGGATCCGTGGTCGTCATGTGCGATTCCTACGTGGCTGGTGTGGGTGAGAGGAAGAAAGAAGGGGGAGGGGGCTGACAGGGTGGGCGCTGGGTGGTTCGGCTGTGTGGGTCGTTGGCTGCGTGGGTCGTTGGCTGGGTGGGTCGTTGGCTGGAAATGCTCGGCGTCATTCGTCGATCAACGGCCCGAACGCCAGGGCACCGCCGACACCGAAGGCCACAGCGAAGACGGCCAGCAGGCCCACCCAGGGCCAGCCGTCCGACACCACCGCACCTGCCGTGCCGAGCGCTGCTTCGACCGCTCGTGTTGCTCCGATCAGGACGGGCGCCACCGCTGGAAACGTGAGCAGC
>JBGTIA010000415.1:0-2345 GCA_041745835.1 Ilumatobacteraceae bacterium
CGGCGCCGAGTGTCTCGAATGCCTCGGTCGACGCCGTCGTCGGGTCGCCCGCGAAGAGCAGGTCTGCCGCTTCCGCGGCGGCCACCGCAGCGGGAGCTCCGTGCACCAGGGCAGTCATCTCGTCGGCGAGTGCGCGCTGGGCGAATCGGAGGTGCGGCGCGTCGCCATGCTCGGCGACGATCGCACGAATCTGCTCGATCGGCTGCAGCGAGAAGGTCAGGAGCTGCGACTCGACCAGGTCGTCCGGCGTCTGCATCCAATGCTGACGGAACTGGTACGGGCTGGTCCTGGCGGCGTCGAGCCAGACCCGCGCCCCGGTCGTCTTGCCGAGTTTGCTGCCGTCGGCGGCAGTGAGCAACGGCCACGAGAACGCATGCACGTGTACACCACGCTTCCGGCGGATCAGGTCGACCCCGGCGATGATGTTGCCCCACTGGTCCGATCCACCGATCTGGATGGTGCAGTCCAGGTTGTCGTGGAGCCACAGATAGTCGTTGGCCTGCAGCAGCATGTAGCTGAACTCGGTGAACGAGATGCCGTGCTCCGAGTTGACCCGCAGCTTGATGCTCTCGCGGGCCAACATCTGGTTCACGGTCACGTGCTTGCCGACGTCGCGGAGGAACTCCAGCACGGTGATCGGCTGCGTCCAGTCGCGGTTGTCGACCAGTTCGCCCCGACCCGCCCCCGGACCCTCACCGAGATCGACGATCCTGCTCAGTTGCTCCTTGATCGCCGCGACGTTGTGATTCAGGGTGTCGTCGTCGAGCAGGTTGCGTTCGTCGGAGCGGCCGCTGGGGTCTCCGACCATGCCGGTCGCTCCGCCGGCGAGGGCGATCGGCCGGTGGCCGGCGTCCTGGAACCGTCGGAGCATGATCAGCCCGATCAGATTCCCGACGTGCAGACTGTCGGCCGTGGGATCGCAGCCGTAGTAGAGCGCCACTGCCCCGGCACCGACCGCTTCACGGAGTGCGTCGCGATCGGTCGAGTCGTGGATGAGGTTGCGTGTCTCGAGTTCGGCGATGAGGTCGGTGCCAGCCATACGGAGCACAAGGGTACTGTCGAAGCGTGATCGCGACCGGTGGCGATTCCTCTGATGACACGGTCCTGGCGCGCGAGTTCGCTGCGTTCGAGGCAACCGCTCGGGCCCGGGCACCGCTCTACGCGGCGCTCGCCGCCGGGATCTCCCGCGACCGGTCGCTGTCGGGGCTGCTGGCGATCGCCCGGCCGACACAACGCCTGCCGGTCCTGCTCCTCGCCGCCGTCCACGACCTCCTCCTCGAGCACCCGGACCACGAACTCGCGTCGTGGTATCCGAACCTCACGGCGAGGCCCCGCCGATCCGACGATCCGGGTCTGCTCGCTGCGTTTGCCGCCTTCGTCGCCGACCGTTCCGACCGTCTACAGCGTCTGCTCTCCACCCGGACCACGCAGACCAACGAGGTCGGCCGGTGTGGATTGCTCCTGCCGGCGCTGGGCATGATGGCCGACGAGGTCGGGCCGCTGAGCGTGATCGACGTGGGGACCAGCGGTGGGCTCAACCTGCTGCTCGACCGCTTCGAGTACCGGTTCCGCACCGCCGGCGGCAACACGACGACCCTCGGGGGTCCGAGCGCGGTGGTGATCGAGGTCGACCTGGCGGGCTCCGTGCCGTTGCCGGCGGCGCTCCCGACGATCGTGGCACGACGAGGTATCGACCTCGATCCGATCGACGTGTCCGACGAAGATCAGGCACGGTGGCTCGAGGCATGTGTGTGGCCGGACCAGGCGGACCGCTTCCATCGGCTCGTGGCCGCGATCGGCATCGCCCGCGACCACCCGCCGGAGATCGTTGCCGGTGATGCCGTCTCGATGCTGCGTCCAGTAGTCGAGGAGCTGTCGGAGACGGGTCACCCGGTCGTCATGAACACCTGGGTCCTCAACTACTTCACCGCCGAGGATCGGATCGCCTACCTCGCCGAACTCGAGCGAATCGGGGCCGAGCGCGATGTCTCGTGGGTCTACGCCGAGGCGCCCGCGTTGATTCCCGAGCTCCCGACCGGGCCGGATCCCAAGGATCCGCATCGGACGGTGCTGTCGATGGTGCGTTGGCGCAACGGGAACCGGCTCGTCGACCACCTGGCGACCTGCCACCCGCACGGCTTCTGGATGCACTGGCGCTGACGTCCTGTCGAAGACGGTCAGGACCCGATGCGGAAGCGCCACGGCACATCGACGTTCTTCGTGATGCCGATGCGGGGCCCGGCGAGCACCGCGATCGGCGGCGGGGTGCCGTCGTCGACGACGCTGATCGACGACCGGTCGGCGGTGAGGTCCACACCGTCGTCGAGGCCACCGATGCCGAGTGC
>JBGTIA010000416.1:0-5014 GCA_041745835.1 Ilumatobacteraceae bacterium
CGTCGCGGCCCTCGGCCTCCTCGGCGGCCTCGCGGGCCAGGCGCGCCGCCACCTCGTTGAGTTCGGCGACCTGGTCGACGGTGCCGTAGTCACCTTGCGACACCCGGTTGGCGGAGAAGGTGTTGGTCTCGACGATGTCGGCGCCGGCCAGGAGGTAGCGCAGGTGGATGTCGCGCATGGCGACGGACTGGGTGAGCGTGAGCAGCTCGTTGTTGCCGGTGAGGTCGCAGCCGTGGTCGCAGAAACGATCTCCCCGGAAGGCCTCGTCGGACAGCCCGAGCGTCTGAATCTCGGTACCCATCGCACCGTCGAGCACGACGATGCGCTCGCGGGCGATCTCGGCGATCGGATGGTCGCGGAACGGGTGGTCGTTCACGGTCGTGCGATTTGACATGGTGGCAGCTTCTCTCAGGCGATCTTCTGGGTGGCTCGACGGTTGTTCGCGAGCCAGACGGTGACGGTGAGTCCGTCGTCACCGTCGGGTGGGTCGATGTCGACGATGCGCTGGCAGTCGAACCCCGAAAGGTCGAACCACTGACGCAACTGGTCGTGGGTGAATCCGAGTCGGCGATGGGCAGCCGCACGCAGGAAGTCGTGACGGTGCGGCGCGAAGTCGACGACCAGCATCCGCCCGTCCGGCGCGACGAGCTGTGCGGCCTCGCAGAGCGCACGCACAGGATCCTCCAGGTAGTGCAGAACCTGGTGGATCACCACGAGGTCGAACGACGAACGCTCCAGCGGCGGGCTGTGGACGTCGCCCTGACGGAGCTCCCATCCCTGCAGCCCGAGCCGCTCGAGGTTGGCGCGGGCAACCGACAACATCGAGTGACTCGTGTCGAGGCCGACCGCTCGATCTGCGCGCGGGGCGAACAGTTGCAGCATGCGACCCGTGCCGGTGCCGACATCGAGCACCCGACCGAGCGGCCGATCGCCGACGACCTCGACGATGGCCGCCTCGACGGTTCCCGCCGCCGCATGGAGCGAGCGCTCCTCGTCCCAGATGGACGCGATCTGCTCGAAATACTCGCTCGCCGTGTCCGCTCTGCGAGTGCGCACTGCGTCGAGCCGCACCAGGTCGGCAGCGAGGACCGAGTCACCGTCGTCGGCGACGTCGAGTGCAGCAGCGACGAGCGCCGCACCGGCTCCGGTGTCGACGGCTCGGAAGAAGACCCACGTGCCCTCACGGTGCTTGGCGACGAGCCCGGCGTCGACGAGCACACGCAGGTGACGCGACACCCGCGGTTGCGACTGTCCGAGGATCTCCGTGAGATCGGTGACCGTCAGCTCGCTGTGCCGGAGGACGGCGAGGATCCGCACACGCGACTCTTCGGCGATCGCGCGCAGCGCGTCGAGGGCGGCCTCCAGTTGCATTCGAGCATTATATAAAGACATGTGCATGTCTGCAATGTCAGGCGTCGTCGACGGCGGTGTGGCGGGGCTACCGTCGGCACCCATGGCAGCGGTGTTCCATCTCGGATTGACGCAAGACATGTTGCAGGGCGCCACGCTGGCGATCGTGCCGGGCGACCCCGCCCGGGTCGAGCGCATCGCCGCCACGATGGACCGTCACGAGTTCCTCGCAGCGCACCGCGAGTTCACCTCGCATCTGGGATGGCTCGGAGACAACCCGGTGGTGGTGTGCTCGTCGGGCATCGGCGGACCGTCGACCTCGATCGCCGTCGAGGAACTCGCACAGCTCGGCGTGCGGACGTTCCTGCGAGTCGGCACCACCGGGGGCATCCAGCCGGAGCTGCAGCCGGGCGACGTGATCGTCACCACGGGAGCCGTGCGCCTCGACGGGGCCAGCGTGCACTTCGCACCGATGGAGTTCCCTGCGGTCGCCGACTTCTCGTGCACGACCGCCCTGGTCGACGCCGCACGGGCCGTCGGGGTGGAACCTCACGTCGGGATCACGGCGTCGTCGGACACCTTCTATCCGGGACAGGAGCGCTACGACACCTATTCCGGTCGGGTCACGCGACGGTTCCGGGGGAGCCTCGAGGACTGGCAGGCGATGGGCGTGCTCAACTACGAGATGGAAGCCGCCACGCTGTTCACGATGTGTGCATCGTCGGGCTTGCGCGCCGGGTGTGTGGCCGGCGTGCTGGTGAATCGCACCCAGCAGGAGACGCCCAGCGAGGAGACGGCCAAGCGCATCGAGTCGACGACCGTGGCGGTCGTCGTCGAGGCAGCTCGCCGACTCATCGGGTGAGTCGGGTGATGGAGAGCCCGGCGACGCCGGGCTTCATTTCGACGAGGCGGCGACGTCGTTCGCGGCAACGAACGCGCGGTAGAGGTCGAGCAACGACTGCTTCTGGGGTTGCGTCAGCCGGTCGTCGGTGGCGATCACCGATTCGGTCGAGCGGTCCTCGGAGGCGGACAGATCATGTCGGCCGAGGTAGGACAGCAGCTTGTCGCTCGGCACGTTCAACGCCTGGGCGAGCCCGTTGAGCACACGCACGGACGGCTCGTGGAGACCACGCTCGAGTTGGCTGAGATACGCGTCGGAGAGATCGGCAAGACGCGCGAGTTCACGCTGCGACAGGTCTGCGATGCGACGCTGATTCTTGATGAATTCGCCGAGCGCCGTCACGCCCCGCGGCGTGCGTGCATCGGCCCGATCGCTCATGGTGGTTCAGCCTACGACGGCGGCGCCGCCGGAACCGGGGGGTGGTCCGGCAGCGCCGCCATCGCGAGCGGGATCACGTGGACGTGGCTGCCTTCTTGGCTGCGGTCTTCTTGGCTGCGGTCTTCTTGGCTGCGGTCTTCTTGGCTGCGGTCTTCTTGGCGGCGGTCTTCGTGGCGACAGCCTTCTTGGCCGTCGTCGTCCGGGCCGGCGTCCGCTTCGCCGGGGCCTTCTTCGCCGGGGCCTTCTTCGCCACGGTCTTGGCGGTGTCCGCAACGGTCTTGGTCGCGTCGCCAACGGACCTGGTCGCGGTGTCGGCGACGTTCTTCGCAGCGCCGACCACCTTGTCGGAGGTGACCTTGGCGTTGTCGGCCGTGATCATCTCGGCGACTCGCTGGTTCATGTCACGGTTCAACGACACGGCGCGCTCGACGAACTCGAGGTAGCGCTCACCGGCGACCGTCGGCGTCGGGAAACGATCGGGCAGCTCGACGTTGAGCTGTTCGACGACCCGGTCGGCGGTCGTGACCGCCATGTCGACGATGCGACGGTTGGCGTCGAGGACGGCATCGAGCACCTGGTCGCTGGTGGTCGTGAACCGCTCGCTGATCCTGGTGTCGTTGATGGCGTCGGTGATGGCCTCGGTGACGGTCTCGGTCGCCTCATTGGCGTACTTGGTGACGTGCTCGAACATGTCGAACTCCTTTTGCTGGTCCGCTGTGCGGATGTGGTGGGGGGTGGGCATGCGGCTCTTCGGGCGTCTGCTCGATCTACCGCTCTGTTGCTAACTATACCACGCATTCTTTGAGATGCAAGATGGTTGCATGAAATATCTTGCATGACGTCCCGCTTCTGCTGATCGCCGCGATCGGACACATCGAGGGCACCGCTGGCGTAACGTGGTGTGGTGGGAGGGAACCGATCGCCTCGCGTTGCAAGTGCTGCGCGCCGCTGCAGCGCCGCGCTGCTGCTCGCCGTGGCAGTCGCTGCGTGTGACGGCGACGACGGCACGGCGGTCGACGTCGTCAGCTCTGCCGACGCGATCACGGCAATCGTGGCGTGGCAGGCGGGCGAGCAGGAGCCGGTGCTCGACGAGAACGGCGAACCACAGCTCCCCGTGATCTTCGTCGTGGCCGACGACGGCACCACGATCGATGTCGGGATCCAGGCCGCCGTCGCCGAAGCGACCGCCGAGTGGGCCACTGTGCGATTCGCCGATGACGCGTCCGACGCCTTCGACCCCGACCTCGAGGGCGAGCCAGTCCGCAACGATGGCGCGCTGCTGTTGCTCGGTCCCATCCCCGAACCCGAACCACGGATAGAGATGGACGTTGCGCTCTACACCGCGGTCGATGACACCGAGGGGTTCACCGTGCAGATCACGAGTGACACCTCCACCACCGGCACGGGGCCCGACCCGGCGCGGCAGGCGTCGGTCACGTCGGTGTCGCAGCTGTGATCACCGAGTCGGCCAGCTGCAGGGCCTGCACGGCGTCGCTCACACCAACGGCCGAGTCGACGTCGATCGCCCGCCGGCGCAAGTCGTCCAACTGACAGCGCTGGTCGCCGTTCGCCACCGGCCCGGCCACACTCTGGGCGAGGTCGACCGCTGCGGACGCATCGAGGATTGCGACGCGCAGCGAACCTGCCTCCCATGCCTGGTGCGCCATCGCAAGCCGTACGTGCGCTCCCCCCAGATGATCTTCGGGCGGTCCTTCGAACCGGTGCGCCTCGAGCACACCTCGCACGAACACGACGAGCGCCGGCACGTAGATCGCGGTGAGCACCATCATGCTCACCTCGACCGGCAGCGAGATCGGTGTGGCCAGCACGCCGCCGAACACCCAGGCGAGCTGGAAACGAGTCTCGTAGCGGGCGCCGGCACGGCCGAGCAGCGCCTCGGGGGCTCGGCGCTGGAGGAGCCCGTCGAACGCGTTGCGACCGAGCGTCGTCGACAGACCGACCAGACCCGACGTGACGATCAGCAATGGCACCGATGCGCCGAGGATGCCGATGGCGGTGAACACCGCAGGCAGTGCCAGCGACAAGCCGATCAACTGCTCCTCGCTGAACCAACGACGCAACACGGTCGCCGCCGTGTGGCCCAGGAAGGCGCCGATGCCGTACGCACCGGCAGCGAGCCCGTAGATCAGCGCCGGCTCACTCGAACGCCGCAGTGTGAACGCCAACGTGAAGATGAAGAACCCGACGGCGGCTCGAATCGCCAGCATGCCGATCGACGACACGACCACGGTCGGCAGATGCGTCTCGGCGTACTCGACCTCGCCGGACGTCACGGCTGCTGTCGAGCGCGGCCGCGCCCGGAGCACCGAGGCACCGGCGAGGGCGAAGAGAACAGCGGCGACACGCAGCGCCCACTCGGCGCCC
>JBGTIA010000417.1:0-5652 GCA_041745835.1 Ilumatobacteraceae bacterium
CACCGGCAGCCGTGGCCGGTACGGCGACGTCTGCGGCCACCAACGCCACATTCGTCGGCATGACCGTGGGCGCCCGAGGCGAGAACGTCAAGGTGCTCCAGCGTGCGCTGATCGCCGCAGGCATCACCGTTCGCGGCGGCGCCGACGGCGTCTTCGGGCCGATGACGGCCACGGCCCTGACCAGCTACCAGCAGGCGAACGGTCTCACCGCCAACGGCGTGGTCGACGATGCGGTCGTGGTCAAGCTGGCCCTCTCCGCTGGAGCGCCGACACCCGCGCCGACACCTGCACCTGCGCCGGCTGCTGGGGCCTCCCACGTCGGCCTCACCGTCGGCTCCAACGGGGCGTTGGTGAAGGACCTGCAACGTGCCCTGATGCAGACCGGTCTCTCACTGCGCGGCGGCGCTGACGGCGTCTTCGGCAACGCCACGAAGGCGACCCTCGTGCTGTTCCAGAAGACCCAGGGACGCGAGCAGAGCGGCGTGGTCTCGCAGGCCGATGCCACAGTGCTCGCGCTCGGCACGGCTGCCGCTCCGCAGGGCGTCAGCAACCAGCCCGGTTTCGCCGTGTTCGGCGAGCGCGGCGATCGCGTCAAGGCGCTCCAACAGTCCCTCATCGCCACGGGCATCACGTTCGCCGGCGGCGCAGACGGTGTCTTCGGCGCAGCGACGGCCGGGGCGATCTTGGCATTCCAGCGGCGCGAAGGTCTGCCCGCCACGGGCAAGATCGATCAGGCCACCGCCGATCGGCTCGGCAGTGCGCCTTCTCCGGCTCCCGCTCCCCCATCGTCGGCGGGCATGTCGATCGACGTGTTCCCGGTTCAGGGCAAGTGCTGGTTCGGCGACACGTGGTTGGCGCCACGCGGTGGCGGGCGCATGCACGAGGGCGTCGACGTCATCGCAGCGCGCGGCAAGCTGCTGTACGCAGTTGTGTCAGGAACCGTGTCGAAGATCTACATCGACGCGCCCGGGTCGCGCGCCGGCAACGGACTGAGGATCGCGCAGGACAACGGCACGTATTTCACGTACCTGCACATGGACACCTTCGCCGAAGGCATCGTCGTCGGGACCAAGGTCACCGCAGGCCAAGTGGTCGGCACCGTCGGCAGCACCGGCAACTCGGCGACGCCGCACCTGCACTTCGAAGCGCACCCGAACGGCGGCGCAGCGGTGAACCCGTATCCGTTGATCAAGCCGCTCGACGCCTGCAACGTCGAAGCGCCGCGAGCCTGAACCGATCCTGAACCCGGGCCCAACCGGCGCCTGATCCCGCACGGTGTCGCGTGCGGCGAGTACGCTGCGGCCACAACTGAATCGCCGTTCCACCCGAGCGGGAGAGTCGTCACCCGGTCATCTGGCCACGGTGGCGGCGCCGAAGGAGCAACCTCCCCGGAATCTCTCAGGCCCACGGACCGCCCGGGTGAGGCACGCTGGAAAGCGCCAACCGATGTCGAGTCGCCGACTCGTGAGTGACACCGGGAAGCCACCGACGGGGAAAGCCAGGGCCTGCCTTGGCGAAACTCTCAGGTATCGATGACAGCCGGGGACATCCGATCCACACAGGAGGCTCCCCCGTGTCCGACCCCACTCCCCCTCGACGCACAGATGCCGCCAGGGCGTCACGACCGCTGAGCACGCTCGTCGAACCCGACGAGTTCGTACGACGACACATCGGACCGTCCCCGCAGGATCTGGCCACCATGCTCCGCGTCGTCGGCGCCGAGTCCGTCGACGACCTCCTCGTCCAGACGATGCCGGACGCGATCCGCAGCCGCACTCCCCTGGCTCTGCCCGGCGCCGTGCCCGAGGCGGAGGCCCTCGAACGGCTCCGTGCGATCGCCGGTCGGAACCGACGGGTGACGAGCCTGATCGGCATGGGGTACACCGCGACGATCACGCCGCCGGTGATCGCCCGCAACGTCTTGGAGAACCCGGCCTGGTACACCGCGTACACGCCGTACCAGCCCGAGATCAGCCAAGGCCGACTCGAGGCGCTGCTCAACTTCCAGACGCTCATCACCGAGCTGACCGGACTCGACGTCGCCAACGCCTCCCTCCTCGACGAGGCAACCGCTGCCGCCGAGGCCATGACGATGGCGAGGCGGCAATCGAAGTCCACGTCGAACCGGTTCGTCGTCCACCACGACACCCATCCACAGACCATCGCCGTGCTGCGCACACGCGCGGAGCCGGTGGACATCGATCTCGTTGTCGGTGATGTCGACCTGCTGGGGGCGGGCGACGGGCTGTTCGGCGCGCTGTTCAGTCTGCCGACGTCATCGGGTGCCGTGAACGACTGGTCCGATGCGATCGCCCAGGTGCACGCTTTGGGTGGAATCGCCGTCGTCGCGACCGATCCCTTGGCCTGCATGCTGACCGTGCCCCCAGGCCAGATCGGCGCCGACATCGCCATTGGGTCTGCCCAACGATTCGGTGTGCCGATGGGATTCGGCGGACCGCACGCGGGCTTTCTGGCCGCACACGAACAGGCCGCACGTTCGATGCCCGGACGCATCGTGGGCGTCAGCGTCGACACCGAGGGCCGACCGGCGTTGCGGCTGGCGCTGCAGACACGTGAGCAGCACATCCGACGCGAGAAGGCCACGTCGAACATCTGCACGGCTCAGGTCCTGCTGGCCAACATCGCCGGGCTCTACGCCGCCTGGCACGGCCGCGAGGGGCTGGAACGCATGGCCGAGCGGGTCCAACGTCTCACCTCGATCGCTGCAGCAGGTCTGGGTGCTGGTGGACTCGAACTGCGCAACGAGTCGTGGTTCGACACGCTCGCCATCGCCGTGACGTCGGCCGACGACGCAGTCGCCGACGCCCTCGCCGCGGGTTTCAACATCCGTCGACTCGACGACACCCACGTCGCAGTCACCTTCGACGAGACGAACACGGTGACCCAGGTCCACGACATCGTGCGAGCACTCGGCGGCGACCCCGTCGACGAATCCGAGCTCGACGGCGTGCCGGACGGGCTCGCCGAATCGATGCGTCGTCGAGACGACTTCCTCACCCAGTCGGTCTTCGAGCGATATCACAGCGAGCACGAGATGCTGCGGTACCTGCGCCGCCTGAGCGACCGTGATCTGGCACTCGACCGCACCATGATCCCGCTGGGTTCGTGCACCATGAAGCTGAACGCCACGTCCGAGATGTTGCCGATCACGTGGCCCGACTTCGCCGACATCCACCCGTTCGCGCCGGACGACCAGGTCGAGGGGTACCTCGAGCTGATCCGTGACCTCGAGGAGCGTCTGGCGACGATCACCGGGTACGACGCAGTCAGCCTCCAGCCCAACGCCGGCAGCCAGGGCGAGTACGCCGGTCTGCTCGCCATCCGTGCCTACCACCGCTCCCGCGGGGATCACGATCGTACGGTCTGCCTGATTCCATCGAGTGCACACGGCACCAACGCCGCCAGCGCCGTCATGGCCGGAATGGACGTCGTGGTCGTGTCGTGTGACGACCGGGGCAACATCGACCTCACGGATGTGCGCAGCAAGATCGCCGGTGTCGGTGATCGACTCGCTGCGATCATGATCACGTATCCGTCGACCCACGGCGTCTTCGAGTCGAGCGTGGTGGAGCTGTGTGGCATCGTCCACGACGCCGGAGGGCAGGTCTACGTCGACGGCGCCAACCTGAATGCGTTGGTCGGTCATGCCTTCCCCGGCGGCTTCGGGGCCGACGTGAGCCACCTCAACCTCCACAAGACGTTCTGCATCCCCCACGGCGGCGGCGGGCCCGGCGTCGGCCCCATCGGTGTCCGCGCCCATCTCGCTGCGTTCCTGCCAGGCCATCCCTTGCGTGACGGTCAACCCGTCGGTGCGGTGTCGGCTGCGCCGTACGGATCGGCCGGCATCCTGCCGATCCCCTGGATGTACATCGAGATGATGGGCGCAGCAGGACTCACCGCTGCCACCAGCGTGGCGATCGTGGCGGCCAACTACGTGGCAGAACGGCTCGATCCGTACTTCCCGGTGCTCTACCGCGGTGAACGCGGTCGGGTTGCCCACGAGTGCATCCTCGACCTCCGCAACGTGACCAGGACCACGGGTGTCACGGTCGACGACGTCGCCAAGCGGCTGATGGACTACGGCTTCCACGCTCCGACGATGAGCTTTCCGGTTGCCGGCACGCTCATGGTCGAGCCGACCGAGAGCGAGAGCCTGAGTGAGCTCGACCGGTTCTGCGATGCGATGATCGCCATCCGCGCCGAGATCGACCGCGTCGTGCAAGGCGACTGGCCACTGGAGGACAGCCCGCTGCGTCATGCCCCGCACACCGCCGAGGACCTGCTCGGCGACTGGGAACGGCCGTATCCGCGCGAGTTGGGTGCCTTCCCGGTGGTCGGCCTGCGGTCACAGAAGTACTTCCCTGCCGTGTCACGCATCGATGGCGCCCAGGGCGATCGTCACCTCGTGTGCTCATGTGAGCCGTTGGAGGCCTACGCCGCTGCACTAGCGTGAGGTCATGCCCGACGATCGCTCCGACCCGTTGGCCGACCTGTTCACGCTCTTTGCCTCGCCGCTGTCGGGCACAGTGCGATCGATCGAGCAGTTCCGTCGAGGTGTCGACGAGTTCTTGAAGGGTGTCGAGAACTTCAACCGGACGATGGAGAACCTGAACGAGACGACCGAGCGGATCAACTCGTTGCTCATCGAGGTGGAGCAGCCGATCCGGGCTGCCATCCCGCAGGTGACACGCACGGTCAAGGCCGCCGACGACATGATGCAGGTCGTCAGCGGGCCGGCCATGGCCGTGGCACCGGGTCTCGCCCGACTCGCCGAGACGCTCGCAACACCGGCGTTCGCCCAGTTACCGCACCAGATCGGTACGTTCTCCGACGTCCTCGACGAGGTGTCTCGACGACTTGGGCCGCTCACGCAACTCGCAGAGTCGGCAGGCGGCCTGTTCGGCTTCCGCATCCCGGGCAGTCGGCAGACAGCTGCCACTCCCCGAGAGCGGGTGGCGCAGCCCGAACCGCAACTCGAGCCGGAGCGGACGGCGGCGACGAACGCACCACCAACCCCGCAGCGCACCGCAAAGAAGGCGGCAGCGAGGAAGCAACCAGCGAAGAAGGCGACGGCAAAGAAGGCGACGGCAAAGAAGGCGACGTCGGGCCGCTGAGCGTCAGCGCTTCACGAACGGTGTGGTCGCCACCCGTCCGGGCAGATCCTTGCCGCGGACGTCGACGGTGACCGCAGTCCCCTCCGGAGTCTCGGGCGCCAGGAACCCTAGGGCAATCCCGTGTCCGAGTACCGGTGAGAAGTTGCCGCTGGTGACCACACCAGCCACGGCGCCGTCGATCGAGATCGCGCAGCCGGCTCGGGCAGGTCGTCGACCCTCGGTGACGATGCCGACGAGCCGACGTGTGATGCCTCGTTCGCGTTCTTCGAGGGCAGCGACCCGCCCGATGAACGACGGCTTGTTCCACGCGACGACCCAGCCGAGACCGGCCTGCAACGAGGTGATCCCGGCTCCGAGCTCGTGTCCGTGCAGCGGCAGTGCGCTCTCGAGGCGCAGCGTGTCTCGGGCCCCCAGGCCGGCCGGTGGAATGCCGGCACCGGCAAGGGCTTGCCACAGCGCAGGAGCAGCGTGAGCAGCGACGGCGATCTCGAGGCCGTCCTCGCCGGTGTAGCCGGTC
>JBGTIA010000418.1:0-6765 GCA_041745835.1 Ilumatobacteraceae bacterium
TCCTTGACGTCGTCGAGCTTGAACGGCTTGATGACCGCTGTCACGAGTTTCATGTGTTGGTTCCTTTGTGAATCTGTCGTCGCTCGATGGGATCAGTTCGTGTGCGCCATGTCGGCGGCGTAGCCCTGGAGGCCGTGCTCGAGAACATCGAGGCCCTCGATCTCCTCCTCGCGGGTGACGCGCAGGCCGATCGTCTTCTTCAGCACGAAGAACAGGAGTGCGGTGCAGGTGCCCACCCACGCCAGGATGATGACGGCCATCAGCGACTGGACGGCCAGCTGCTCCACTCCGCCACCGTAGATCAGGCCGGCGTCCTCACGTCCGAGGAACGCATCGTCGTAGCGGGCGAAGAGCCCGATCGACAGCAGGCCCCACAGACCGCACACACCGTGGACGCTGACGGCGCCGACCGGATCGTCGATCTTGATCTTGTCGAAGAAGAGGACCGAGAAGACGACGAGCACGCCGGCGACCCCGCCGATCACGACCGACCAGACGGGCGTGACGGCACCACACGGGGCGGTGATGGCGACGAGGCCGGCGAGCACGCCGTTGCCGATCATCGCAAGGTCCGGCTTGCCTGCCACGAGCCAGATGGTGATCGCAGTGACCAGGCCACCTGCCGCCGCAGCAAGCATGGTGTTGACGGCGATGCCGGACACGAACTCGTCGGCGAGCAGTTCCGATCCGGGGTTGAATCCGAACCAGCCGACCCAGAGGATGAACACGCCGAGCGTGGCGAACGGGATGTTGTGACCGGGGATCGCCCGAGGGTTGCCGTTCTCGTCGTACCGGCCGATGCGTGGTCCGAGGAACAGCGCACCCATGAATGCAGCAATACCGCCGGTCATGTGGACGATGCCGGAGCCGGCGAAGTCGGAGAAGACGGCATCACCGATCTGGATGTCGGCGATCAGTCCGCCGCCCCAGGTCCAGTGGACGACCACCGGGTAGATGAAGGCACACATCACCGCAGAGAAGATGAGGTACGCCGAGAACTTGGTGCGTTCTGCCATCGCCCCGGATGCGATCGTGACCGCCGTGGCGGCGAACACCGCCTGGAAGAAGAAGCTCGTCGCCGGGCTCAGCCCGCCTTCGGGGATTGCTGCGAGGTCGAGGTCGTTCAAGAAGAAGTTGCTCGTCCCGATGAACCAACCGCCGCTGTCACCGAACGCGAAGGCGTAGCCCGTCGCGAAGAAGGCGAGGATGCCCACGATCGCGTCGGCCATGTTCTTGGCGAAGATGTTCACGACGTTCTTGGCCCGGGTGAGGCCGGCCTCGACGAGTTCGAAGCCTGCCTGCATGAAGAACACCAGGACGCCGGCGATGAACACCCAGATGTTGTTCAGGTAGTCCTGCGCCGTGGGGACGTAGTCCTGGGCGAAGCCGACGGATGGGGTGATGGCCAAGATGGCGACGACGCCACCCAGGCCGGAAACGATTCGAAGCGCTCTGTTGCGCACGGGTCCTCCAGAGGGATAGGGAACGGGATTGCGGAGTCCAGTGGCGCCATTGCCGCCCGGATTGCGAGCGCAACCTAAAGGTGTGGCATTTCTCGTTTGTCGCCGAACTGTTTCCTGCGTGTGAATGGTCTCGCCCCCAGGACTTGACCCGCGGGTCAAGTGGCGGGGCAGAATGGGAGGCATGGATCTCTCCTATCCCCCAGAAGCCGAGGAATTCCGCGCCGAGATCAAGGCGTGGCTGCACGACAACCTGCCCGACGGGTGGTTCGACGACGACTTCGAGATGAACGACGAACAACGCAAGCACTTCAACGAGGAGTGGCCGAAGAAGCTGTTCGAAGGCGGCTGGATCTGCGCGACGTGGCCGGCCGAGTACGGCGGCAAGGGCCTCACGACGATGCAGGGGGTCGTGCTGTCCGAAGAGTTCGCCAACGCCAAGGCGCCGATGCGGGGCGACTTCTTCGGCGACACGCTCGTTGGTCCGACCATCTTGCAGTGGGGGACCGAGGAGCAGAAGAAGGAGTTCCTGCCGGGCATCCTCAGCGGCACGACTCGCTGGTGCCAGGGCTTCTCCGAGCCCAACTCCGGTTCCGATCTCGCGTCGTTGAAGACCACTGCGGTCCTCGACGGTGACGAGTGGGTCATCAACGGCCAGAAGGTCTGGACCACCCAGGGCCACCACGCCGACTACTGCTTCCTGCTCACGCGCACCGATCAGGACGTGAAGAAGCATGCAGGCATCTCCTACATGCTCGTCCCGATGCGCCAGCCCGGCGTCGAGGTCCGCGGGATCACCCAACCCGACGGCACCGCCGAGTTCTGCGAGGTGTTCTTCGACAACGCCCGGTGCGCAAAGGACGCAGTCGTCGGCGGCGTCAACAACGGTTGGAAGGTCGCCAACTCCACACTGGCGTTCGAGCGTGGCCAGTCGGCGACGACCGGGTACCGCCGCTTCGCCGAGGAGTACCGACTGCTCGTCGAAGCAGCCACCGAGAAGGGCCTCATCGACGACCCACTCATCCGCCAGCGGTTGATGGAGTACTACACGAAGATCCAGATCCTGAAGATCAACGGCCTGCGCAACCTGTCGGCGACGCTGTCGGGCGGTGGCGACATGGGCACGATCGCCCTCGGTGCAACCAACAAGATGTTCTGGTCCGAGATGCACAAGGCGGCGATGGAACTCGCCGTCGACATCCACGGCGCGGGCGGCATGTTGATCGACGCCGGGCCCGAGGCCGGCGGATGGCCTGGCGCCGCTCGCGACAAGCGCCGCGACGGCTATCCCGTCAGTCCCATGATGTCGTCGTTCTTCTTCTCGCGTTCGGAGACCATCTGGGGCGGCACCAGCCAGATCCAGCGCAACATCGTCGGCGAGCGCGTCCTTGGCCTCCCCAAGGAACCCAAGCCCGCCGACGAGTGACCCCTCCGCCGCCAAACCCATCGTTCTCGTGGACAACTCCACCTCTGAGAGGTGCTTGTTCACGAGAACTGA
Organism: Ilumatobacteraceae bacterium; assembly: GCA_041745835.1. Lineage (GTDB taxonomy): Bacteria > Actinomycetota > Acidimicrobiia > Acidimicrobiales > Ilumatobacteraceae > Sva-07. The sequence continues at coordinate 2,959 of JBGTIA010000418.1, forward strand.
TCAGGCGGCGCGCACGGTGGCAGTTCGTTGGCGGTGGAGTGCCACCAACTGGTCGATCACGGCGTCGAAGTGCTCGGCAAGTTCCTGGTCGGTTACCCGCTCGACTTGCCAACCCACGAGACGTGCCGCTCGGTCGCGGCTCTTGTCGTACTGGGCGTCGAGGCGGCCACCGTGCCAGGTGACGTGGTCGATCTCGAGCGCCCATTTGATCGCCGGGTCGGCTCCATCTGGATGGATCGTGGTGCCGTCGCCCAGTCGCAGCGCGTACTGACGAAGAAGCACGACGCCTCGGTCTTCGAGCGCTCGGAGCACGCGGAGTTCGAGCCCTGATCCTGCCGGCTTCTGCCAGTCGGCTCGCTTCGACATGATCCGCTTCACGCGTGCGCTACCCGGGCGGCCCCGTGCTTGGAGCCGGCGAGCCGTGCGCCACAACGTCGGCAGCGTGCTGTGGTTGTCGAGCACCCACTCGGTGAGACGTTCGAAGCGTTCGTCGTCGAGGTCGCGGGCGCAATCGAACCAGGCTCGCGGAGGACTCGCCACCGTGATGCCGTCAGCTCGCTGCACCAGGTCCTCGTCGTCGAGCACGTTGGTTCGACGCAGGACGACACCGCGGGCGATGGGTGTTCGCTGGTGGGCCACGAGCGCGATCGGGAGGCTTGGCCGCCACGTGTGACGGAAGGACCACAACCGTGCGGCAGCCGTTGCCGTGATGACCACCTCGGCGTCGGCAGCGCACGCCGCCGCGCACCTCGACTCGAATGAGTCCGGCGATGTCGCGAGCCGGTACACGCCGTTGTGGACGCGTACGAGGTTCCGCGCCCGACCGAGCGTTCAACCTCGCGGTATGAGTAGCCGTCGGCGAGCAGGTCGACGCGAGTGACGATTCCGTGGTGTCGAGCGATCTGCGCAGCGAGGGAACGAGACAACTGGACCATGTGGACCTCCGAGAACGAGCGGGTCGAGGGCCGTCATCGGCCGATCTGGAGTGCCTCCGACCGTGACGTTACCGACTGCATGAAGACAGCTGACCGACCGGTTGTTCTCGTGAACAACTTCACCTCTCACGGGTGGAGTTGTTCACGAGAACGAAACGGTGGGCGTGGTCGGTCGCTGGTCGGCGCGGTACGGTCGACGTTCGTGGACGAATTGCTCGAGCAGGACGGAAGCCCGCGACCCATCTCCTACGACCTCATCGAACTGCTGCACCGCATCGGTCTCGACGACGTGCGAGAGCGCCAACGGGTGTCCGATCTCGAGATCCTCACGATGGGGATCTCGTTCACCGTGTACTCCGATGGGCAGAACATCGACCGTTCGTGGCCGTTCGACATCATCCCGCGTCTGATCGACGGCGACGAGTGGAGCACGGTCGAACGTGGGTTGTCCCAGCGACTCCGGGCGCTCAACCACTTCATCGACGACATCTACAACGATCGCCGCATCATCGCCGACGGTGTCTTCCCGGCGGACCTCCTCGACGACTCTGCCAACTACCGGGCGGAATGCCAGGGGGTGCATCCGAAGTTCGGCGTGTGGGCCCACATCTCCGGTTCCGATCTCGTGCGCGCCGGCGACGGCCAGCTGTACGTGCTGGAGGACAACCTGCGTGTGCCGTCCGGCGTGAGCTACGTCTTGGAGAACAGGGCCATCGCCAAGCGGACGTTCCCGGAATTGTTCCAGCGGTACCGCATCCGGCCGGTCGACGCCTACACCGACGAGCTGAACCGCCTGCTGTCGTCGCTCGCCCCCGACGATCGTCACGATCCGTGCATCGTCGTCCTCACTCCGGGCATCTTCAACTCCGCCTACTTCGAGCACTCGTTCCTTGCGCAACGGATGGGGGCGGAACTCGTCGAGGGGCAGGATCTCGTGGTCGGTGACGACGACTGCGTCTACATGCGCACGATCCAGGGTCTCGAGCGTGTCGACGTGATCTACCGCCGAATCGACGATCTGTTCATCGACCCCGAGGCGTTCCTGCCCGACTCGATGCTCGGCGTCGCCGGCCTGATGCGGGCGTGGAAGGCGGGCAATGTCGGGATTGCGAACGCGCCGGGCGCCGGTGTCGCCGACGACAAGGTGATCTACGCCTGGGTGCCCGACATGATCCGCTACTACCTGGGCGAGGAACCACTGATCCCCAACGTTCCGACGTACCGGTGCATGTACGACGACGAGCGCACCCATGTGCTCGCCAACCTCGGCGAGCTCGTCCTCAAGCCGGCCAACGAGAGCGGGGGATACGGCATCGTGATCGGCAATCGGGCGAGCACGGACGAGCTCGATGCGGTGGCCGAGTCGATCCGTGCCGACCCGCGCAACTGGGTGGCGCAACCGATTCTCGATCTGTCGACCGCTCCGACGCTCGTCGAAGAGGGCATCGAGCCGAGGCATCTCGATCTCCGCCCGTTCATCCTCACCGGCGAGAACAGCTACGTCACGGCGGGCGGGCTGACACGCGTCGCGCTCACCAAGGGGTCGTTGATCGTCAACTCGTCGCAAGGCGGCGGGAGCAAGGACACGTGGATCGTGGACATGAACCACAACCACGACGAGGCGTCGCAGATCCAGACACAGGCCCAAACACAGACACGGACGCAGGCGCAGACCCAGGCCCAGACCCAGGCCCAGACCCAGATACAAACGGGGAGCAACTGATGGCGCTGCTGTCGCGGGTGGCCGACCGGATGTACTGGGCGGCCCGCTACGTCGAGCGTGCCGAGGACTCGGCCCGGGTGCTGCGTGCGTACGGCGACGTCCTCGCCGACCTGCCCACGTCGTCGTCGAGATGGAGTCCGCTCGTCGCCGTCTCGGGCAGCAGCGTGAAGCTCCCTGCCGTCGCAGGTTCGGACGAGAGCCAGGTCGCACAGTTCCTGATCGCTGATCGCGAGCACCCCAACAGCATCCTCAACACCGTCGAGCAGTGCCGCGAGAACCTGCGGACGTGTCGCGAGGTCCTGCCGCGCGAGGCCTGGCAGACGGTCAACGACCTCTCGATCTACGTGCGCGGTGCGGCGGTCACCTCCATCGAGCGTCGCCGGCGTGATCGGTTCCTCGCTCGGGTCATCGACGAGAGTCGCCGTCTCGACGGTGTGATGATCTCGACGATGACGCGCGACGAGGTGTTCGAGATGTGGCGTCTCGGTCGGTACATCGAACGCGCCGACATGACCACGCGAGTGCTGGGTGTACGTGCCGCGTCGCTGCTCGCGTTGCCGCCCGGTGGCGTCGACGAGTTCGCCGAGGTGCAGTGGATGGGGGTCCTCCGCTCGCTGTCGGCGTTGCAGATGTACCAGCGTGCCACGAGAGGGCCCATCGAGGGTCCGAGCGTCGCGCGATTCCTGCTGTTCGACCACCGCTTCCCTCGATCGGTGGCAGGGTGCCTGGCGGAGATGCGCACCTCCATCCTCCGGTTGCCCGAGTACTCGACGGTGCTCGGGGCCGTGGAGGCCGCCGACCGCCAACTTCGCCGTAGCCGTCCCGCCGCCGACGACGGCGTCGCACTCGATGCGGCGATGGACGAGGTGCAGCTCGCCCTCGCCAAACTCGACACTGTGATGCACGAACAGTACGTCGTGCACTGAACGGCTGCGACCAACCATGATCGAACCGATCGACATCGACGCCGGGACGCCGCTCTCGGCGCTGGGCAGCCGAGGCAGCCAGAGCGCGGCAGCGCTGATGGACGGGATCGCCGGTCTCGCAGACCTCGGTTCCCGCCAGGTCGACCACGACCGCCTGCTGGCCGCCGAGGGTGCCGGACACATCGTGCACGACCTGCCGTTGCGCGCCGACGGGCGCATGGTG
>JBGTIA010000419.1:0-3196 GCA_041745835.1 Ilumatobacteraceae bacterium
GCGGCGCGCTCGCGGTCGACGGCTCCCGCCCGGTCGCCGTGGTCGGCACCGGACCGGACCGGCCGTACCCCGCACAACATGCGCAACTCTGGGACACGGTGGCCGCACGGGGTGCCGTGATCTCGGAATGGCCACCCGGGACCGGACCGGATGCGTTCCGATTCCCGCTTCGCAACCGCATCCTGGCCGCACTCGTCGAGGTGCTCGTGGTGGTCGAGAGTCGAGAGCGCGGTGGCAGTCTGATCACGGCTCGCGAGGCTGCCGAGCGGGGCGTCGAGGTCTTCGCCGTGCCGGGAGCGATCCAGAGTCGTGCTGCTCTCGGCACGAACAAGCTGCTCTGCGACGGTGCCTCCCCGGCCATCGAGACCGCCGACCTCCTGATGGCGCTCGGTCTCGACCGTCGTCGGGCAGGCCGCCGCCGACACGATCCGCGGTCGTTGCCGAGCAGCGACGACCGCCAACTGATCGACGCCTGCCGTTCGGTCCCTCAGACACTCGAGGCGCTCGCTGCATCGCACTGCGGTGGCTCGCTCGTCGACACCGCCATGGCGGTCGCCCGCCTCGAGCGAGCAGGGTGGTTGCGAGAAACCGCGGGCTGGTTCGAGACCATCGACGACTGGGCCGACCTCGCATGAGATGGCGCGCGCGGTGGCACTGGAGCGGGCGGTCGCGGTGGTCACGCGCCGTGGTCAGATCGCGCGACGATCTCCCATCCACGCCACGACGTGCCCGTGGGCAATACCATCGTGCGCGTGGACCACTGGCGCATCGACGATTTCGCGCAGTCGCTCACGTCATTGGCCGACAACACGGTTGCGGCCTACACCTCCGATGTGCGTTCCTTCGCCGGGTGGTGCGCCCGCAGCGAACTGCTCGAGCCGGGGGCGGTGAAGCGAGCGACCGTGCGTCGCTATCTCGCTCATCTCACCACCCGACAGTTCGCCCGGCGCTCGATCGCCCGCAAGACCGCGGCCATCCGCCGTTACTACCGTTGGCTCGTCGCGAACGGCATTGTCAAGGTCGACCCGACGGTCGGCGTGTCGGTCACCGCTGGTGGGGGCCGCCTGCCCCGAGTTCTCGACCAGCGCGAGCTCAGCGGCTTGCTCGACGGGCCACGAGCCGAGGGCGAGCCCGACTGGCGTCGGCGCCGAGACGACGCCGTACTCGAGTTGTTGTACGGCTCGGGACTGCGTGTCGGCGAGCTCTGCGGCTTACACGTGTCGTCGGTCTCCGTGGCCAGCGGCGCCGCCACGGTGTGGGGCAAGGGTTCGAAGGAGCGGCGCGTGCCGATCAGCGAGCCAGCCGTCGCAGCAGTGCGACGTTGGCTGGCGGTTCGCCACGACGTCCTGCCACCCGACGCAGGCGACGTATTGTTCGGCAACGAACGAGGACGCCCGATGACGCCGCGCGACGTGCGCCGCATCGTCGATCGTCGCTCGCCGAGCCCTACCCACCCGCACGCACTCCGTCACACCTTCGCCACGCACCTCCTCGATGGAGGTGCCGACCTTCGAGCCGTTCAGGAACTGCTCGGCCACACCGATGTGGCGACCACCCAGCGTTACACCCACGTCAGCCGCGAACGCCTGTCGGCTGCCTACCGCGAGGCCCACCCCAGAGCATGAGCATCGTTCCCGAAGACGCCGACCTCCAGATGCAGTGGACCCGGTGGTTGAACCGCCGGAACTCAGCGGCACGAGATCAACTGATCGTCCACTACTCGCCGCTCGTCAAGTTCGTCGCCGGCCGTGTCGGTGCCGGGCTTCCGTCGAGCGTCGACCCCGGTGACCTGGTCAGCTCGGGGGTGTTCGGGCTGATCGACGCGATCGAACGGTTCGATCCCGAGCGCGGCGTGAAGTTCGAGACGTTCGCCGTGCCGCGCATCCGCGGCGCGGTCTACGACGGGTTGCGCAAACTCGACTGGGTGCCTCGGTCGATCCGGAGTCGGGCTCGCAGTGTCGAGCAGGCGATCTCCGAACTCGAACACAAGGAGGGACGGGCGCCCACTGACGAGGAGTTGGCCGCTCAGCTGCACATCTCCACCGACGAGCTGACCCGGTGGCTGGCCGCAATCGCGAGCACCACCGTCGGCCCGCTCGACCGTGCCATCGCCGCCGGTGCCGAACCCGCTGCACTCGACGGGCCCGGTTCAGGGTCGCCGGCGGCAGTCTTGGAGGACCAGGAACTCGGCCAGATCATGCGCACCGAGATCAAGAAGCTCCCCGAACGCGAGAAGCTCGTCTTGTCGCTGTACTACGACGAGGGCTTGACCCTCGCCGAGATCGGACAGGTGCTCGGCGTCACCGAGAGCCGCGTGTCCCAGATCCACACCAAGTCGGTGCTGCACCTGCGCTCTCGTCTGACGGCCGCCGGCGTCGGCTGATCCGGCCTCGATCGTAACCGCATCGGCGTGATCTGCGCCCTCCGACAACTCTCGGCTCGGCCGAGTCGTCCGAAGGGGTGCTCATGTCCTCACGCGTTGGACCGTTGCGTGGTCTTCTGCTCGTCGTAGGTGTCGCGGTACTTGCCGGTGGCATCGACCTCGCCGTCGCACGTCCCGTGCAGGCTGCGCCCTGCTGGTTCCCGCCGGTGGTCGGTGTGGTTGCCGATCCGTATCGCCAACCGCCGTGTCCTTGGTGCGCAGGTAACCGCGGGATCGACTACGTGGTGGACGACGACGTGGTCGTCCGCGCTGCTGCGAGCGGGCGGGTCGTGTTCGTCGGCACGGTCGTCGACGTGCGCTACGTGGTGATCCAGATCGCCGGGGGATGGCGCCACACCTACGGCCAGCTCACGTCGTCACCGCTGGTGATGGACGACGTCGTACTTGCCAACACCGTCGTCGGGCGGGCGTCGGACACCTTCTTCTTCGGCCTGCGAATAGGCGACGACTATGCCGACCCGGCACCGTTCATCGGGACGCTACGCACCCGGGCGCGCCTGATCCCCGTCGATGGAACCGCTGCTCGACCGGCGCCGCCGGCGCGGCCGCGCTGCACGCAGTTGCCCACGTAGGTGACCCGGGAACCGCCCGATAGCATCGCCACGGCCGATTCACCTGGATCAGCCGCTGTTCGCAGCGACGTCTCACCTGTCCCCTCGGTCCACATGCGGTCGTTCTCGCCGAGAACGCCGACCGGCGGGATCAACCGCAACAAGGAGAAACCATCATGGCCGTCATCACGATGCGTCAAAT
>JBGTIA010000420.1:0-2401 GCA_041745835.1 Ilumatobacteraceae bacterium
CACGATCAATCCTCAGCCCGATCCTCCCGGGGGCACGAGCCTCAACGTCAACTTCTATCGCGCCGGGTGACGACTCGCCCGGGTCGCAGCACTCGCAAGCGACAATCTGAATCCCGACCCTGATCAGAGCATCGCTCCTCGATCTTCGGACGCTCGCGTCCGTCGCGTCGGTATGTGGCGCTGTCGGAACGGGCGGGGTGACGGGGTTGTCGAGTATTGGTGGCGCACGGAAGCCTCTACCGGAAATGGGGCGACTGGATGAACAGCTCCGCGGTGCCGAGGAGCTGCGAGCAGGTGCGAATGCGAGCCTCAGCGTTCACATCGCCGATGTAACGGTTCATGGCACCAAGAGGGTGAGACCCACCACCGATCTCGAACTCCTCGCCGACCGCAATTCGTGCCCCATCGTCGAGGACCACGCTCGCAGTGGCCGGGTCCCACGTCGTGCCGAAGCCCCACACGATGAGCGTCTGCTGCGTCGCCGACCCGTCACCGACGGCTGACTCCGCCACGAGGCACCCATCTGTGAGCCGAAGGGTGCCTCTCGCGGCGGCCTCCTCGACCGGTGTGCTGGGTCCAAGGGGTTCCTGACCGAACACGACTGGCCCGTCGACGCCGCCGGACTGAGCTGGCGCATCCACGATCGTGGCGGCTGGTGGCGTTGTGGTCAGGGCGGTGAGCAACTCGCCCGCGGCTACCCGTGTGACGCGATTGACAACATTGGCTGGTGGATCGAAGTTGTTGACCCACACGACGAAGTCGGTCGACGGGAGATCCGAGCGAGCGATCTCGACGAGGATGGCATGTGGGTTCGCATCGTCCGTGCAAGTGCGCTCCCCGTCGATGACGTCCGTCGCAGAGTCCACGTATGGCAGCACGGGGAACACCCGCCCTGTTGCCGGGTCGTGAGCCACACCGTCGAGCGGCCCGAAGCGACAGCTCCCGGACTCAGCGGGATTGAAATAGAGCACGACGTCATCGGTGAAGTCGACCGCCGGAGCCGCGCCCTGCAGGCCCAGCTCGCCCCACAGCTCCGTCAGCTCGTCCGAGGTACTGGAAACACCGGTCGTCCACGGCTCGCCGACCGCCTCGCCGTCGACGAGAACCACGTAATCGATCAGCGACAGCTCCGCCGGCGCCGGCCGCACCGTCGTGGAGGACGAGCTGGTGGTGCTCGGAGCCAACGGTTGCGTGACCACAGGAGCGTCGGCCTCGTCGCCGACTCGTACCAAGGCGAGCAAGCCGGCCACCAGCGCCACCACCACAGCTGCTGCAACAAGCGCCGCCCAGCGGCGACGGTCACGCCTACCTGGGCGATCGTCGATACCCGGTAGATCCGAACGGCTGATCGGATCAATCGGTTCGCCGACCTGCTGTCGCAGGGTGTCGCCGAACGACCGCAATTGGCGTTCCAGGTCGTTTTCACGGTACATCGACGGTCACCTCCAGTGCGGTACGCCACTTCGCGAGACCCCGAGCGATGTGGGTCCGCACCGTCGACACCTCAACATCAAGGATGTCTGCGGTCTCCACCAGCGACCACCCCAGCGCATGGACGAGGACCACACCGATCCGCTGCGGCTCGGTGAGCGACTCCAACGCTGGCGCGAGACCGGGTTCGAACTCCGGCAAGCCCGGCGACGCCACCGCCGGCATGAACCCCTTCGGTCGGAAGTGACGTCGAGCCTCGGACTGGCCGACCCGATACAGATAGCCGGCCGGGTTCGACATCGACTCGAGTTCCGACCAGCGCTCGAAACCGTACGCCAACGCTTCCGCAGCAGCGTCTGCACCAACGTCGGGTCCGTACGCGCCAACCAGTGCCGCCCGCAGGCGACTCCCGTTGCGCTCGACGAACTCCTCGTAGCTCACACCACAAGAGAGCATCTCGCACCCCCGATCGGTGACAAGGGATAGTCAAATTCTCCAAGTCTGTTCCTTATCGGGTCCCCTCATCGGCACTCATGGGATGTCGCTTGGGTCGTGGTGGCATCACCCGGTCCTTCTTGCTTTCCTCCTCCGGCTTGATCATGCTGAGACGACGCACATCGAATCCATGCGTGCGCGGACGGAACGGGGTTTCCAGATGTCTACGACAACCACTGCCACCACCACGTATGTCAACGAGGTTGACGCGATCAAGGACGCAATGAGCGCATACATCGATGGGGCTCGCAGCGGGAAGGGTGCAGCGATGAAGCCGTCGTTTCATGATGACGCAACGATCTGTGGCTACGTCGGCGACGACCTTTTCGCCGGCCCGATCCAGGGGCTCTACGACTGGAACGACGAAAATGGCCCGGCGACCGAGGTCGAGGTCCGCTTCACAAGCATCGATGTCGTCGGCACGGCAGCGAGCGTCCGGCTGGACACCGATAACTGGACCGGTCATCGCTTCACC
>JBGTIA010000421.1:0-1664 GCA_041745835.1 Ilumatobacteraceae bacterium
GAGGTCGATGCCGTGGACCGCTTGCGCGTGGGTGCGGAACCAAGCGTCGAACGGATCCGTCGACGTCGCGACTCCAAACAGCGACGCTGCCAGATCGTCCGACTCGAGGAGGACGATCGCGACGTCGCCCTCGGGTGTCGACTGGATCCAGGTCGCCTCCCTGGTGATGCCGTGTCGGGTGCGGGACTTCCGGTGGCCGTCGGCTCGGTCGCCGCGCCAGCAGGCGAGCATCTCGTCGCGATCGGCGTCGGTGGCGCCGGCAACGATCGGGAGGGCGAAGCAGATGGTCTGGGTCATGTGAGGCTCCTTCGGTGAGAGTGCCGTCGACATCGGTGTCGGGCATGGCAAGCATCATCCGAAGATGCCCTCCTGCCCATCCCTCCGCGCCTGGGATTTTCCTGCATCTGGCTGTACTCGCCGGCAAGGTTGGCGCAGAATGCTGCGGTGGCAGCAAGCGGCAACGAGATCGCGAGCGTCGTGGACGATGTGGAGCGCATCGCAACACGCGCGCTGCCGTACGCGGAGTTGCACGAGGCAATCACTGACCGCCTCCGACGGGTGATGCCGATCGATGCCGCCTGTTGGCACGGCCTCGATCCGGCGAACGTGCTGATGACGACCGCGAACCCGGTCGAACTCGTCGTCAACGGGTTCATGACCGCTGAGACGGAACCGATCGCCGCAGGTGCGGTGCTGGCGAGCGAGTACCAGCGCGACGATGTCAACAGTTTCACGTCGCTCGCCACGCGGCGCCGGCCGTCTGCGATCCTGAGCGAGACCACGAGAGGAAAGCCTGAACGAAGCGCGCGTTACAACGAGTTCCTGAAGCCGTTCGGCCTCCCACACGAGATGCGAACGGTGATGGTCACCCGAGGCCGCGCGTGGGGATGCGTCGTGTTCCACCGCACCGAGGCGAGTGGCGACTTCACCACGCCGGATGCCGTCCTGATGGGTAGGCTGTCGCGCCCGATCGCCGAGGCGCTGCGCAACACGCTGCGTGTTGATGCCGCTCGCCGCGCCGGCCCACTTGCGCCCGGCATGCTGCTGCTCGACTCGAACGACGACATCGAACTGGCTACTCCGAACGCCGAGGAACTACTCGACCTGCTCCGCCGCACCGACACCGTCGAACGGGGCCTGCCCGCGGGGGTTCTCATCGTTGCCGCGCAGACGCGAGCTGCGGCGGCCTCGGGGAAACAAGCGGCGACGTTGAACGTTCCGACTCCGGCGGGCTGGGTCACCCTGCACGGCTCGATGCCTGAGGTCAGCGCTGGCCGCGTCGCTGTGATCTTGCAAGGAACGCCCGAGGACCAAGCCGCACCCTTGCGACTGGAAGCGTTCGCCCTCAGTCAGCGTGAACGCGACGTTGCCACGTTGATCGCCCAGGGGCTCGAAACGACCGCCATCGCGCAACGCCTGTACATCTCACCGTGGACGGTCCAGGATCACTGCAAGGCCATCTTCGACAAGACCGGCACGCGCAACCGCGCCGAACTCCGCGCGCAGGTTTTCTTCCACGACCACCTCCCGGCCATTGCAGTGCGGACCCCGCTCGACGCCGTCGGTCACCTCGAATACTCCTGGACGGGCGACTCATCTCGCTCTGACCAGCAGCAGGAGAAGCAGGCGGAAGAGGAGGAAGAAAGCTCGCGCTAGTTTCTCGA
>JBGTIA010000422.1:0-12545 GCA_041745835.1 Ilumatobacteraceae bacterium
GCCCGCTCGACGCCGATGCTCCCGACCTCGAGCGCCTCATCGGCTCCGGCGCGGTGATCCCGCCCCGGCGCACGAGCGACTGGCGACCACCCGAGACCGTCCCCGTTTGGGCCGGCGTCCGTCTCGATCAGGTCCTCCGAGAGTTGCGCGGCTGATGCTCGCTCGCGGTCGTCACACCCCCGTTTGCGTCGGATTTCCGGTGGACCGGGTCACCCGAATCCGCACGCAAACGTCAGGGTTGACGGGGGTGGCGCGATGACGGTGGCGCTCGACACCAGCGCGCTGTTGGCGTTGGCGGTGGACGGGCCGATGCGTTCGATCACGCTCGCCGCGCTGTCCGAGGATCCGGTGTGGGCGGCCTCCGTTATGGCATTGACCGAGGCGCTCCCGGCGATCGACCGAATGACCGACCAGCCGATCCTGCGACTCGACCTCGAGGACGCCGTGCGCCTCGTGTGGGATCACCTCCACGTCGTGCCGGTCGACCAGCGCTGCCTCGACCGGGCCGCATCGCTGTCGCGCAACCAACCGGTCCGCCTGAGCGATGCGATCCACCTCGCCGCCGCCGAACGAATGCCAGCGCCGATCAGGTTCGTCACATTCGACGCCGCCCACATCGGCGTGGCGCTCGGGCTCGGGTTCGACGTGGTCAGTTCGTGATCGCCGCACGTAGCGGTCTGCGGGCGACGAGGAACACCGACATCCCGATCGGCACCTTCACCCGAGTCTCGAACCACCGCATCGGTGGAACGATCCACGTGTCGAGGAACCTCACCAGGGTTGGCGAGGTCGGCCGACGACGCAGGACCCGACAGAACACCAGCCACCCGAGCCACCCGAGCAGATTGAGGTGGCGCCCCTCGACGACCTCGTAGCCCGCGAGGCGTACGTCGGCTTCGAGCTGGCGCTTGCGGTAACGACGGACGTGCCCGAGTTCGGCGTCGAACCGGCTGGACAGGAACTCGTACGTCGGTGCCCAGATGCAGAGTCGACCCCCCGGCTCGAGCCGATCGAGGACCTCCCGCAGCGCGGTTTGATCATCCTCGATGCGTTCGAGCACGTTGATCATCACGGCCGACCCGTAGAGCGGCTCCACGGCCGTGACGTCACCGGGCGGCGCCAGGCCCGCGGTGGAAGTCCCGTCACCCACCCCCACTTCCAGCACCGGTCCAACGAGATGCGTGGCACACAGATCGACGATCCAGCGGCGGTAGTTCGGTGCGTCGTCGAGGACCGACGCCAACGTCCCGTCGGCCTCGACCGCCTTCATGCCGTCGAATCTACTCATCCCAGCGACCGGGTGGAGCGGGACCGCTGCCAGACTGGAGCGATGGCTGCAACCGACACGCTCCACTGGTCGAACGCCGACGTCGAGGTCCACAAGGTGGTGGTGGGTCCGTACGAGAACAACGTGTTCGTCGTGCGCTGCCGGGCGTCCGGCGACGCGGTCTTGCTCGACGCCGCCAACGAACACGAGCAACTGCTCGAGCTGTGTCAGCGCCTCGGCGTGAAACGGGTGCTCGAGACTCATGGCCACTGGGACCACATCCAGGCCGTGCCTGCGATGCGGGAGGCCGGCTACGAGGTGGCGGTCACGTCGCTCGACGCGCCGAAGCTGAAGGACGTCGGCTACGACGTGTTCATCGACGACGCCGAGGTGATCGAGGTCGGACGTCTGCGACTGCACTCCATCCACAATCCAGGCCACACCGTCGGGTCGATCTCGTTCGCCCTCGAGGACACACCGTTGTTGTTCACCGGCGACACGCTGTTCCCGGGCGGACCTGGCAACACGAAGGGCGACGACGGCGACTTCGACACGATCATCACGTCGATCACCTCGAAGTTGTTCACGTTCCGCGACGACACCATCGTGCTGCCGGGCCACGGCCGCGACACCACGATCGGCACCGAACGGCCACATCTCGAGGAGTGGATCGAGCGAGGCTGGTGACCGGCGCTCACGCGTAGAGTGCCCGACATGAACGAGGCCGGGCCCACAACTGACCGGGTGCTGTCCGTCGTCATCCCGTGCTTCAACGAAGCACCGACGGTGAAGGAGATCCTTGACCGCGTCCTGGAATCGCCACTCGTCGGCGAGGTCATCGCGATCGACGATGCGTCGACCGACGGCACGCTGCACATCCTGCAGAACTATGGGGACCCACGGCTGACGGTGCTCGCCCAGTCGCCGAACCAGGGCAAGGGTGCGGCGCTCCGTCGAGGGTTCGCCGAGGCGACGTTCCCGTTCGTGATCGTGCAGGACGCCGACCTCGAGTACGACCCCGCGGAGTACCCCAAGATCCTCGCGCCGCTGCTGTCGGACGAAGCCGATGTGGTCTACGGGTCACGGTTCATCGGTGGCGATGCGCGCCGCATCCTGTACTTCTGGCACTCGCTCGGCAACCGTGCTCACCCTCGCCTCGAACATGGCCACCAACCTCAACCTGAGCGACATGGAGACGTGCTACAAGGCGTTCCGTTGCGAGATCATCCAGAACATCACGATCGAGGAGAACCGCTTCGGCTTCGAGCCCGAAGTCACCGCCAAGATCGCTGCGGGGGGCTCGCGGGTCTACGAGGTCGGCATCAGCTACTACGGGCGCACCTACGACGACGGTAAGAAGATCGGATGGCGCGATGGCATCCGAGCGATCTACTGCATCCTCGCCTACTCGCCGACGGGCACGCGATTGCAACTCCGCCGGGCGAGTCGGGCCATCGCCTGGCTGACCCGGGCGTGAAACTCGCTACGCCGTTCGCTTGCGGCTGATCGCGTCGACCGACGATGCGACGAGCAGCGCCAGTCCCGAGCAGATGAATTTGACGCCCGAGCTGCTGAAGTCGATGTCCCAACCCACCAGCGTCGTCTTGCCGATCAGACCGAGACCATTCGGGATCAGCGCCAGCACCAGACCTCCGAGCACGGCGTTGATCATCCGGCCGCGACCTCCGAACAGCGACGTCCCGCCGATGACCGCAGCACCGACTGCCAACAACAACGTGTCGTTGGCGCCCGTGTTGGAGTCGACCGAGTTCACCCTCGACGCGAGGAAGATGCCGCCGATCGCGGCCACGAGCGCGGTGCACACGAACGCCGACAACTCGACGCGAGTGACGTTGATGCCGGCACGTCGCGCCGCTTCCCGATTGCCCCCGACCGCATACAGAAAGCGTCCGTAGCGGAGTCGGTCGAGGACGAAACTCAACACGACGACCAGCACGGCGATCGCTGGAATCACGATCGGCATCCCGGTGATCGGCAAGGGCGCCGAGGCGAACGCCCGGTTCTGGTTCAGCAGCGCGGTGACGGTCCCGACGAGGACCACTGCGAGACCCATCCGGATCCAGACGAGCGAGATCGGAATCGCACCGTAGGAGAGTTTGTACTTGCGGTATTGCGAGGCGCCGTAGAGCGCGAGACCGACGAGAGCGATGATCCACGACTGCGCCGGCGTGAGCGTGCCACCGACCACGTCGTTGATGATGTCGTTGTTGATGCGCACGCTGCCCCCGTCACGCACGATCAACAGCAGGATTCCCTGGAACAACAGCACGTTCGCGAGCGTCACGACGAACGACGGGATCCCGACCTTGGCGACCATGAAGCCGGTGAACAGCCCGAGCAGGGCGGCGACGCCGAACGCCGCCAGCAGCGCCAACGGCAACGACCAACCGTCCTGGAGTCGGGTCGCCAACACTGCGCCGGACACTCCTGCGGTGAACCCGGCGGCCAGGTCGATGTCGCCGAGCAGCAGAACGAACGTCACCGCCATCGCAATGACGATCACCGACGACGCCTGATCGAGGAAGTTGGCGAAGTTGAGCAGCGAGAGGAAGCTGTCCGGCCGAGCAAGGCCGAAGATCGTCGCGAGCACGACGATGGCGAGGATCGCAGGCACGGAACCGAGATCGCCGCTCTTCAGCCGCATCACGCTGGCGCGGAAGACGTCGCCGAGGCTGTTCTGCTGTTCGTCGAGTGAGAAGTCGCTGAGCGCCTGCGAGGCGCCGGCCGGTGGTCCGTCGGTGGCCTTGGGATCCTGTGTCGTCGTCACTCGACGATTCCGTCCACGAGCCCGAACGAACCCGACCGTCCGGAGGTGATGAGTTCGACGAGCGTCTCCCGGCTCATCCCGGCGTCTTTCGGGAGATCAGCGGCGATGCGCCCGAGGTACATGGCGCACACCCGGTCGGCGACCTCCAACACGTCGTTCATGTTGTGGCTGATGATCACGACGCCGACGCCGCTGTCCGCCAGGCGCCTGACCAGATCGAGCACCTGCGCCGTCTGTGCGACACCGAGCGCAGCCGTCGGTTCGTCGAGCACGACCAGCCTCGAGTGGCCGAGCACGGCTTTGGCGATCGCCACGGTCTGGCGTTGTCCGCCCGAGAGCGAGGCGACCGGTTGACGGACACTCTTGACGGTGCGCACCGAGAGCGACGCCAACGTCTGTCGTGCAGACATCTCCATCGCGTGTTCGTCGAGTACGCCTCGACGCAGGATTTCGCGCCCGAGGAACATGTTCTGCACGATGTCGAGGTTGTCGCACAGTGCGAGGTCCTGATACACGACCTTGATGCCGAGATCGAAGGCGTCTCTCGGGTTGCCGATTGCGACGTCTTCGCCGTCGAAGCGCAACGTCCCGGTGTCGGTGGAGTGGATACCGGCGATGCACTTGATCAGTGTCGACTTGCCGGCACCGTTGTCGCCGATCAGTGCGGTGACCGTGCCGGGATAGACCGCGAAGTCGACGTCGTGCAACACGTGCACGGGTCCGAAACTCTTGTTGATCCCTGTCGCCTCGAGCAACGGCGTCGCCGACGTGCCGGCAGGCCTGGGCTGCGTTGCTACGTCATGCATTGAACATCCCCACGTGTCGTCCCCCTCGAGTCCCCGTTTTCGGCAGTACTGGTGCCGACCCGTCACCGGGCCGGCACCAGCCTGTCACGCGGCGCCCACGTGGCACCGCATCGTCGTCACTCGACGCCGTACTCCGTGCAGAGATCCTCGAGCCCCGCACACACCGCGGCCACGTCGACGAACCCGTCGGCGACAGGGGTCTTCACGTCGTCGATGTAGATCGGCATGATCTCGGCCTGCACGTACGGGATCTCGCCGTTCTCGTTGTCGATGGTGGCGTTGGCGACCGTGGTCAGGTCGTCACCGTTGAGCAACGCGACCGCTGCGGCAACCGCACCGTTGGCCTCCTCGACGACCGGCTTGTAGACCGTCATGCACTGGGTGCCCTGCAGGATCGCCCGCAGGCCCTCGAGCGTGGCGTCCTGGCCGGTGGTCGGCACCGTCAGTCCCGCATCGGCCAGCACCTGCTGAGCGGCCAGCGACAAGCCGTCGTTGGCGACCAACACACCGTCGACCTCACCGCCCGCTGCCGTGAGCAGCTGTGCGAAGATCACGCCGCCTTCGGCGTTGTCCCAATCGGGCACCGCCTCGTCGCCGACGGTCTCGAGACCGCTTCCGTCGATCGCCGTCTGGTAGCCCTGCTTGAACAGCGTGGCGTTGTTGTCGGTCGGCGAGCCGTGGAGCTGGATGATCTTCTTGCCTTCGACGCTTCCGGCGCCACCGAGACACTCGATGATCCCCTCACCCTGAGCGGTGCCGACGGCCACGTTGTCGAACGACACGTAGACGTCAGCGGACCCGCCGAGTGTGAGGCGGTCGTAGTCGATGTTCTTGACGCCGGCAGCGGCCGCCTTCTCCTGGATCGCCGCTCCCGACTCGGAGTCGAGGTTGACGATGGCGAGGACGCCCACGCCATCGGCGATCATCTGATCGGCGATGGTGGCCATGTTGTTCTTGTCGCCTTCGGCGTTCTGGACGTCGCACTCGATGCCCGCTGCCTCACAGGCCGCGGCGATGAGCGGGCGGTCGAAGGACTCCCACCGTGCGGACGATGCGGAGTCGGGCAGGATGAACCCGACCTTGCCGCCGCCGGTTGCCTCGCCGCCGCCGTCGTCCTCGCCGCCGTCGTCGGTGGTTGCCGAGGTCCCGGCGGCGTCGGTGTCGTCTGTCGAAGAATCGTCGTCACTTCCGCATGCGGTCGTCAGTAGCGCGAGTGCGCTGACGATGCACAGAGCCCGACGTGTGGACTTGTTCATGTCTCCCCCTCAGGAGTTTGCTCCCGCCGGGAGGGTCCCGACGGGTGGGTGCAGTTCTGGGTCAGATACTGCAGTTCGCTTGTCAATTCAGTTTGTCATCACGATCAACAAACTACGCGAAGTTTACGCCTGCGACCGCTGCTGTCAAGCACCGGACCCCCGAGGACTCGTGCGCGCCGGATCTCGCAGCAAGTCGCCGAAGGCCAACTCGGCAGCACCGACCGTCGTCGACTGCTCGCCGAGGGCAGCGCCGAGTACCTCGACGTCTCGAGACACGTGCTGGAACCGCCGCCCGACGAGCTCGGCGTCGAGACGTTCGCGCAGATGCGGCAGCACGCGTCCGAGCAATCCGCCGAGCACGACACGATCGGGGTCGAACACGTTGATCAACCCCGACAGACCGATCGCGAGCCACTTGGCTTCCTCGTCGAGCGCTGCGCGCACTCGGGTGTCGCCGGTTGCAGCACGAGCGAGCAGCTCATCGACGGAGCGCCGTCCACCGAACTCCGCGAGCCCAGCTCTCCGAAGCAATGCATGCTCGCCGATCTCGGTTTCCCAACACCCCACCGCACCGCAGCGACATCCGCTGCCGAATGGATTCACCGACAGGTGGCCGACCTCGGCCGCGAAGCCGTTGTGACCGGCGAGCGGTTGGCCACCGACGACGAGGCCACCCCCGACACCGACCTCTCCCGAGACGAAGAGGAGGTGGGACGCCCCCACGCCGGCACCGAATCTGGACTCGGCGAGGGCTCCGAGTTCGGCGTCGTTGCCGATCGAGATCGGGAGATCGTGTTCGAGGACGTCCGCCAGGGACCGGGCGAAGTCGGCCTCGACCCATCCGAGGTTCGGCGCCACCACGATGGCGTTGTCGGCGCGGCGGACGAGGCCGGGGACGGATACGCCGATACCGATGATGTTGCGTTCGTCGCCGCCCAACACCGGCGAGCGACGTTGTTCATCAAGGCGGCGCACCAGCCCGGCCACGTCGCGCACGGTGCTGGCGAGCGATGAACTCCTTCGTCCTCGTGCCCGGCGGATCGAGTGAACGACTGCGCCGTCGAGTGAAACCACTGCCGCGCCGATCTCGTCGACCAGAACCTCGATCGCGAACACGCCGTAGTGGCGGTCGTCGATCCGCACGATCGGTGACGGTCGGCCCGGACTTCCGTCGGACGACGGAGGCGCCTCGACCACGAGTCGCTGAACCTCGAGTTCGGTGACGAGTCCGGCAATGGCACTTCGAGTCAGCCCGGTGCGAGCGACCAGGTCCGATCGCGACTGAGGCCCCAAGCGACGAAGCAGGTCGAGCACGAGCGCGAGATTGGACTGGCGGACCTGGGGGGCTCTGACTGCCGACACCACGGTTGCATGGTAGACCTGAGTTTGTCATAGTTCACGACAAACACCTTGCGGTCGGCGGAGCGCCGCCGACTCTCACAGAAATCGGACCACGATGAGCACTGACTTCTTCCCCGACATCGACGCAATCCGCTTCGAAGGTCCCGATTCCGACAACCCGCTCGCGTTCCGGTGGTACGACGAAGACCGGGTCGTCGCCGGCCGGACGATGGCCGACCACCTGCGCTTCGCGGTGTCGTACTGGCACTCCTTCAACTCCGAAGGCATCGACATCTTCGGTTTGGGCACCCTCGACCGGCCGTGGCTCGATCCTGCTCGGGATCCCATGGAGGCAGCCAAGGAGAAGATGGCCGTTGCGTTCGAGTTCGTCTCGAAGCTCGGCGCGCCCTTCTACTGCTTCCACGACCGCGACATCGCGCCCGAAGGTTCGACGTTCGACGAGTCGTGCCGCAACTTCGACGAGATGGTCGACCTCGCCGGCGAGCACCAGGAGCGCACCGGCGTGAAGCTGCTCTGGGGCACGGCGAATCTCTTCTCGCACCAGCGCTTCCAAGCCGGGGCCGCCACCAATCCCGATCCCGACCTGTTCCGGTACGCGGCCGCACAGGTTGCGCACTGCATGAACGCCACCCACCGACTCGGCGGCGCCAACTACGTGCTGTGGGGTGGACGTGAGGGCTACGACACGCTGCTCAACACCGACATGACCCGCGAGCTCGACCAGCTCGGCCGGTTCTTCAATCTCGTGGTCGAACACAAGCACGCAATCGGCTTCGAAGGCCTGATCCTCATCGAGCCGAAGCCGTTCGAGCCGACGAAGCACCAGTACGACTACGACGTTGCGACGGTCCATGCGTTCCTCCAGAAGTACGGACTGGAGGACGAGGTCAAGGTCAACATCGAGGTCAACCACGCAACGCTCGCGGGCCACGACTTCGCCCACGAAATCGCCACCGCCTTCGCGGCCGGCATCTTCGGATCGATCGACGCCAACGCCGGCGACGACCGCCTCGGGTGGGACCTCGACCGGTTCCCCGTGTCGGTCGAGCAGATGACCCTCGGGATGTTGGAGATCCTGCGCGGCGGAGGGTTCACCTCGGGCGGCATGAACTTCGACGCCAAGCTGCGGCGCCAGTCGACCGACCGCAACGATCTCTTCCACGCTCACATCGGCGGGATGGACACGATGGCCCGCGCACTGGTCGCTGCGTCAGCGATCATCGACGACGGTGAACTCGACGCCCGACGGACCGACCGCTACTCCGGATGGAGGTCGGCGAGCGACATCTTCGGCGGGGCGACGCTGCAGGAACTCCACGACGCGCACCTTGCGAGCGACAAGGAGCCGGTCCGTACCAGCGGCCACCAGGAAGCCCTCGAGAACCTCGTCGCCAAACACATCGAACGCACCCGCTGACCTCACCCCGGTTACGCCGGCAACTGTCACACCGTGCCGGGTCAAACGTGACACTTCATGCCGCCAGCGGCCGTTCGAGTACTTCGAACGTCCGACTCCGCAATCGATCGAACTCGGCATCGTCGGCGAGCCGGACACGTCCGCGACGGGCCAGTGTGCGAACGGCAGCGGGGCTGGGGAATCCGTAACGTTCGGCAAGCTGTTCGGCTGTCTCGACCCGCAACTCGACCGCGAGCACGATAAGCATCACGAACGGATCGGCGAGGCGGCGTCCGCTGCGGACCCTCGATGCTGGGGTCGCACCGGTGACCGCCGCGAGCGCTCGCTCGATGTCGTCGGCGTCGATCCCTGCACGGAACGGTGCCCATCGAGCATGGTCGACGTCGGAGGGAAGGGTCTGCATCACGAACTCCTCGTGCCGGCGGCGATCACCGATCAGATCATCCAGCACGGCTCGACACAGCCAGTCCGGCGACTCCCGGTGACCGAGGTACGGACCCAGGCTCGACCAGCGATAGGCAGCCAGCGCTGCGGCCGGCACGAACGTCAGCGGGTTCCGGTGGATGTACCGACTGGCCACGAGGAGCTGCTCGTCGTCATCGATCAGCACCGAGACGAACCGGTTGCGGAAGAGCGGGCCGTCGCGCCGGTGACGCCGGTTGTACCAACGAGCGTATTCGCACCCGAGTCGGTGCATCGCTGCCGACAGCTCACCCTCCGGAGACCTGCCCAGAAAGTGGAAATGGTTGTCCATGAGCGCGTACGCATGGATCTCGAGGAGGCCCCGCCGCACAAGATCTTCGGCGTGGTATTCGAACATGTGTCGGTCGTCGTCGTCGCTGAAGATGTCCTGGCGGTCTGCGCCGCGATTCATCAAGTGGTGCCAAGCACCGGCTTCGTCGTGTCGTGGTCGTCGTGCCATGGGGACGATGATGACGATGGGGTGTCGCAAGCGAACTGTCACGTTTGACCCGGCACGGTGTGACAGTTGGGAGAGTTGTCCTCCCGCAGGAGGGGCTTTCGGGGCGGCGGTAGGATGTGGAGATGGCGTTCGATCTGGACATGGTGCGCAAGGAGTTTCCGATCCTCGCCCGCGAGATCGACGGCGCGCCGCTCGTCTACCTCGACTCGGGGAACACCTCGCAGAAGCCGTTCAAGGTCATCGAAGCGATGACCGAGTTCCTCGAGAACTCCTACGCGCCCATCAACCGCAGCTCCTACCGCCTGGCCGGCGAGGCGACCGACGCGTACGAGGGCGCTCGCCGAGCCGTTGCCCGATTGATCAACGCGCCGTCCGCCGACGAGGTGATCTTCACCAAGAACGCCACCGTATCGATGAACCTGATCACCCGATCGTGGGGCGGGACCAATCTGCACGAGCGCGACGTCGTGGTACTCACCCACATGGAGCACCACGCCAACATCGTGCCCTGGCAGATGCTGCACGACGAGCGTGGCGTCGAGATCCGCTGGGTGCCGCTCACCGCCGACGGGCAGCTCGACCTCACCGATCTCGACCGACTGCTCGACGGGGCGAAAGTGTTCTCGTTCACCGCGATGAGCAACGTGCTCGGCACACTCCCGCCGGTCGCCCAGCTGTGCAGCGCTGCACACGAAGCCGGCGCTCTGGCGGTCGTCGACGCCTGCCAGTACGTCCCCCACAACGTCACCGACGTGCAGGCGTGGGGAGCCGACCTCGTCGCCTTCTCGAGCCACAAGATGTGCGGTCCGTCCGGCATCGGAATGCTGTGGGGTCGCATGGAGCTCCTCGACGCGATGCAGCCCTTCCTCGGTGGCGGCAACATGATCGACACCGTCACCCTCGACGGCTACACCACGGCGCCCGTGCCGGCGAAGTTCGAAGCGGGCACTCCCCCGATCACCGAGGCGGTCGGACTGCGGGCTGCGGTCGAATTCCTCGAGGACCTCGGCATGGACGCCGTCCGCCAGCATGAGATCGATCTCACGCGATACGCCCTCGACACCCTCAACGAACGGTTCGGTGACGACATCACCATCTACGGACCCGACAACACTGCCGTGCGCGGCGGCGTGCTGAGCTTCGCGTTCCGCGATCTGCACCCGCACGACGTCAGCCAGATCCTCGACGAGCGCAACGTGTGCGTGCGTGCCGGACATCACTGCGCCAAGCCGCTCATGCAGGTGCTCGGCGTGCAATCGACCACCCGTGCAAGCTTCTATCTGTACAACGGCACCGACGACGTCGACGCCCTGGCCGATGCGCTCGACAGCGCAACCGATATCTTCGGGTTCTGATGTCCGGCCTCGAAGACCTTTACCGCGAGATCATCCTCGACCACTACCGCACGCCGCGGAACCGTGGTGAACTCGAGTCGCCGCCGGCCGTTGAATCACGCGGCCACAACCCACTCTGCGGCGACGAGATCACGTTGTACCTCCTCGTCGACGGCGAGGGCGACGACGCGATCGTCACCGACGTCAAGATCGGCGGCCAGGGCTGTTCGATCTCCCAGTCGTCGGCGTCGATGATGACCCAGGCCGTGATCGACAAGCCGGTGTCCGAGGCTCGGGCGTTGATCCGGCGCTTCCGTTCGATGATGGGTCTCG
Organism: Ilumatobacteraceae bacterium; assembly: GCA_041745835.1. Lineage (GTDB taxonomy): Bacteria > Actinomycetota > Acidimicrobiia > Acidimicrobiales > Ilumatobacteraceae > Sva-07. The sequence goes on from JBGTIA010000422.1 coordinate 11,486, forward strand.
AAGACGTCGAGGCGCAGCCGGGCGACGCCGACATCGACCTCGGTGACCTCGAAGCGTTGCAGGGTGTCGTGAAGTTCCCGGTACGAATCAAGTGCGCCGTCCTCGGGTGGAACACGCTCGCCGACGCCCTCGACCGCGCCTGACGGTCACCGACGCGACTGGCGAGACCCGGGCGTACGAGTGTGCCTGGCACATCTCGTACCTCCTGAGGACCTTGCTCAGCGCTCGAGCGGGGTGAGCAGCAGATCCTCGATGCGCAGGAAGTCGCCCCAGTCGGCGAGCAACTCCTCGACCGACACCGCCGGCATCGGTGAGCGGGTGGATCGGTCGATGATGGCGATCGAGTAGCCCCAGTCGGCGAACCGTGCGAGGTGCTGGTGCGGGGTCCTCGCCGACACGCGGGTCGTCATCTCCTGCGAGAACTCCATGACGATCGTCGGTCGGTGGCGCTCGATCGTCGCGCGTGCACCGTCGATCACGATCCCCTCGGCGCCCTCGACGTCGATCTTCACCACCGACATGCGGTCGAGACCGAGATCGTCGAGCGCCATCGTCGGCACGATCGTGCCCCGACCCGACCCGGTCGGGCTGGCGCCGTCCGGCAGGAATCCGCCGTTCGAGCCGACGTGGGTGCCGAAGCTGACGTAGCCACGACCGCCCGCCAACGCGACCGGCACGAGCTCGACGTTGCCGATCGAATTCGACTCGATGGTGTGCGCGATCAGTCGTGCATTCTCGGGGTTCGCTTCGACGGCGACCACTCGCCCGCCGGCACCGACACGCGCCGACGCCCGGAACGAGTGGAACCCGACATTGGCGCCGACGTCGACGAAGACATCGCCGTCGCCGAGTATCCGATCGAGCGTCGACATCACGTGCGGCTCGTACTCGCCCTCCATCGCCTGGATCGAAACCGACGCGTCGGCGCGGTCGAGTGCCACTCGGATTCCGTCGACGTCGACCTCGACGAGATCGTCGACGCTCCACCGAATGGTGACGGGTGACTCGCTCGTCTGCTGATCGAGCGCGCCGAGCGCAACGCGCGCGGCGCTCAGCGACG
>JBGTIA010000423.1:0-4439 GCA_041745835.1 Ilumatobacteraceae bacterium
CACTGGCCAGATCCTGTGGATTGCGTCGAGCGCCCTCCTCGCCGGTGTGGTGATCTCCGGGGCCTCCCTGCGTCGCCGCAACCCAGAAATCACCTTGGGCTGAGCGGGTACGCACGGGGTCCCGGGCTCGAGGTGGCCTGCCCGTGACGTAGTCCGCTCCCGCCGGGACCGGCTGGAGGACTCACGCGACGGACGACATCCCGTCGACAGCACCCTGCGTCTGCTGGTGACCGACCCCTGCGCCGTCATCTTCGTCGTGGGTCTCCGGTTCGGGACCGAGGATGGGAACGAGCCACGGGAACTCCGCGACCGTGACCATCCGATAGCCCGGCTCGAATGGCTCGGCACCGGGCATCGCCAGTCGCACACGTTCTGTCACCCTGGTCCACAGCCAGCGCGGCAGCACGAACCGGAACCGTGGTGACCGAGCGAGAAGTGCGAGACCTCCCGCCCAATCGCCCACTCGGAACGTTCTCTGATACGTCCACACGTAGAAGATGTCTGCCGGGAACGGGAGCCCGGCCTCCTCCAGTTCGTCGCGATACTTCTCACGGATCACGTCGAGTTCGTCTTCGAGTTTCCGGATTCGACGTGTCATCGCTCCGTCATGGTCGCGGTACCCCACGAGCGGCTCGGCGGCGACGGCGACCGGGCTGCTCCAGTTGAGTCGTATCCACAGGTCACGGTCGGCGATCATGGACAGACGGGGGTCGAAACCGCCCAGCTTCATCACCAGACGTCGGTCGGCGACCACGCCGGAGCAACCGCCCGGCACCAGGTTCGAATGGGGAAGTGCCGTGGCGACGACGTCGGCAGCCGCCGGTTCGGGATAGGTGGCCGTGCCGCGATCCTGATCGGCCCGAATCGCTCCCGCGATCGCCCACCGCGCCTCGGGGTTCTCGCGCAGCACGGTCAACTGAGCGGCGAGTTTGGTGGGCGCCCAGACGTCGTCGTCGTCGCAGAACGCCAGCCATCGACCGGTTGCGAGGTCGATGCCCGTGTTGCGAGCGTTGCTCACGCCTCGTGACTCCAGATGCGTCACGTACCGGAGACGTCCATCGTCGAGGCTCGACAGGAAGTCGATCGTCGCAGGATCGGGTCCGTCGACCACCACGATCACCTCGATGTCGCAGAGCGTCTGACCGAGGATCGACTCGACGCACTGAGCCAGCAGCTCTGCCCGATGACGCGTCGGGACCACGACGCTGACGAGCGGAACATCGGGGCCCTCCTGCTCGGTACGTGCTGAATGTTCGAGTCTCATGTCCCTCTCGGCGACGGTCGACACGTCGTACGTTGGGTTCTGACGTTCACGGCTCAATCGCTACCAAATCCTGCGTATTGCACGACAATTTCATCGTCCGCCATCGCGTCGCACTTGAATGCCGGGTTCGTTGCAGCCGGTCGTCATCGAGTGGGCGTCGGTCGTCATCGTCGGGAGGACGTTGGCGCGCCACCGCGGGCGCTCCGTCGGCAGATCCGTCGGAGTCGACGCCCGATCCTCAGGCAGCGGTTCTCGAGGGCCAAGGCCACGAGGACGATCCGATCGGCTAACGACAGTCCCGTCCAGTCCTGATCGTTCACTGCCGTGGCACGCCGCAGTGTCCGGTCGATCGAGTCGTCGACGATGCCGCTCGCCGCCACGTAGCCGTGCACCCAGTGCAGGAACACCGCTCGGGCCGCGTGGGGACCGGTCCGGTTGTACTCGCCACTCTGCTGGGAGCGTGCGGACATGGACTCGTCGTGCTGGCGGTATCGGGCCCCGACGAACTCCGAGACGTAGACGGGATACCGGAGGAACAGCTTCACCCACAACGTCTGGTCCTCGTAGAGCTGGAACGGCTCGAAACCGCCGACCTCGTCGAGTGCCGAGCGTCTCACCATGACCGAACAGGTGCACGGGACGTGCCCTCGACCCGACAGCACGACCTTGTTGAGCAGGGCCGGCGGCCGATGTACTCGGCGAGCGAGCCGCCCCATCGGCTCGGTCCAGTCCCGTTCCTCGGAATCGGGGTACCACCAACGCGTCGGGCCGTAGACGACCATGCTGTCGGGATGCCGGCGGAACGCGTCGACCTGAGACTCGAGCCGGCGCTCCTCGAAGACGTCATCGGCGTCGAGAAAGGCGACGAGGTCTCCAACGGCGTGCTCGAGCCCGATGTTCCGCGCGACGGCGGCGCCGTGCGCCGACCCGGGCGGGCGTGTGGAGAGGTGGATGCGGCCGTCGCGACGGACCGCCGCCTGGGCGATGACCGCGCTTGCGTCGGTCGAGCCGTCATCGACCAACAGCAGTTCCCAGTCCTGGTGGCTCTGGTGCTCCACGCTGGCGATGGCTTCGGCCAGATACCGCTCGGCGTTCAGGAACGGCAACACGATCGAGACCACTGTCATCGTCTCAGGATCCTGCGTGCGACCGACTGCTTGACGCTCCGAACGAACCGATGGGAACGCACACTCCACAGCGCCCGCTCGACCGCGAGCCGGTCGCCGACGCGCCCGAGTCCCGAACCCGACAGGTACCTGCGCAGCCAGAGGAGATACCGGACGTGTGCAGCCTCGTGGCCCCTGTGGGCGGCCGAGAGCACCGAGCTGCTGTGTTGATGCTGGCGGTAGCGCGCCCAGACCCGATCGGAGACGAACACCGGCGAACGGAGCAACACCTTCGCGAAGAAGATCTGGTCCTCGAACATGGATTCGAATGCCGGCTCGAAACCACCGACGTCCTCGACGACCGATCGCCTCAGGAGGGCATTGCACGTCGTCGGCGTCTGGTACGTGTTGCGCACCAGGTTCCTGAACAGGACCGTCGGGAGGTGAACGCTGTCGGGCGTCACGCCGAGATCGTAGAAGTGGTCGGTCTCGGAGCTGTCTGGGTGCCAGCGGAACCAGATGAGGGTTCGCCCGTACACCATTCCCACCTCCGGATGTCGGTGGAAGATCTCGAGCTGATCCTCGAGCTTCGTGGGACACCACATGTCGTCGGCATCGAGGAACCCCACGTATCGGCCTCGCGCGTGGTCCAAACCGAGGTTCCGGGTGGCGCTCATGCCGTGCCGGCGACCGTCGGCGTGCCGGACCACCTTGATCCGGCTGTCGGTCGCTGCGTGGCGACGGGCGATCTCGAGGCTCGCATCCGTCGATCCGTCGTCGACGACCACCAGCTCCCACCCCGAGTACGTCTGCGACCTCACGCTCGCGATGGCCTCATCGAGGAACTCCTCCCCGTTGTGGACGATGATGATTCCGGTCACGACCGGCGACGTGGACATCAGCGCATCCCGGCTACGGAATCCGCGCCGTGGTACGAGCTGTGAACCGGGCGGCGAGCCGCGCGAGCGCCGATCTGGTCACCGTGATCGGAGCCATCCAGACGAGCGACACCCCTTGCCGAGCGAGCACCATGTCGAACTCTCGGGAGCGAACAGCTGACGCCACGGCGCTCACCCACAGCCCGGCGTAGTGGCGCTTCCATGCGGCCACACCGTCGCGGTAGGCCGGCAGGAGCCCGGCGGATCTCGCGTCGTCCCTCCGGCTGCGCAGCACGCCCAGTGCCGACTCGAGCATCATCGCCGAGTCGCGCGACATGTTCGCGCCATGGTGCCGGTACTCGGCGAGGATCTCGTCACCGTGGACGATGTCGTGACCGCGCACGATGCGAAGGTACAGGTCGTAGTCCTCGCAGGCCGGCAGCCCGTCGGCGAATCCTCCGGCCGCGGCGACGGCGGACCGCCGGTACATGACCGTTGCGTGCATCCCGATCGGATTGCCGCGGAGGAAGTCGGCAAACCCGTCGTCGGCTGCGTGGAACACGCGTCCGCCGGTGCGATTCACGTCCATGTGGACGTTGACGTACGCCCCGTACGAGAAGGCCGCCTCGGGGTGGGCGAGGAGGCGAGTGGTGTTGGTGTCGATCGCGTCGCGCTTCAGGCAGTCGTCGGCATCGAGGAACACCACGAACTCCGACTCGGCGGCCCGCCAACCGGTGTTCCGAGCCGCAGCAAGCCCAGCCCTCGGCTGGCGGACGAGGCGGACGGCCCGATGGCGATCGGTGACGCGCTCGGGGTGGTCGGTGGATCCGTCGTCGACGACGATGATCTCGTCGGCGGGCGACGACTGGGCCAGCACGCTCTCGATCGCGTCGTTCAGGAAACGCGCATGGTTGTACGTGGTGATCACGACCGCCACCCCCGCCGAGCCGTCCGACGCGTTCGTCATGATGACGACCTCCGGCGGACCGGGTATCCCGCGAAGTCGAGCCATGCGACCGACCGCCGGCAGCCCTCGGCGAACGAGGTCTCCGGTTCGTAGCCCAGAACCGATCGAGCGGTGTCCCACGGCAACTTGTGCGAGCAGGTGTGCAGCAGTGCCTGTTCGCGTGACACGCTGGGCCCGGTCGACGTCGGGCGCTGGGCCCGCGCCCCCAGGTACGCGGCCCGCAC
>JBGTIA010000424.1:0-6378 GCA_041745835.1 Ilumatobacteraceae bacterium
AGCGGCGCCGCCGTTTGGCGGGCGCGCACCAACGGCGACACCAACACCTCGTCGAAGCGCTCCTCGCGCAGCCAACCCGCGAGCCGCTTGGCTTGGCGATGGCCTCGCGCGGTCAGCGGCGGGTCGACCACCGCCAACCCATCTCGGACCCACTCGGGTTCTCCGTGGCGGATCAGCACGATCTCCATGGCAGAGGACTGTAGGGGCGGGTGGCCCCGGTAGCTTGCGCCGAGTGGCGAACAACAGCGGCGTGCTCCCCGGCTGGTACGCCGACCCGCTCCGGCGCTTCGAGCTGCGCTACTACAACGGCTCGTCTTGGACCGCCGACGTGTCCACCGATGGCGATCGCTTCGTCGACCCGCTCGGCATCGAACTCGCAAGCCAGTCCTCGGCCGGCGCCTCAATCTCGAACGCCTCGCCCACAAGCGCCCCGACCACGAACCCCCAGGCCACGAACTCCCCGGCAACTGCGGCGATGGTGTTGGGCATCATCGCCGTCGCCATCTCCTGGCTGCCGTTCATCGTCGTGCTCGGAGCGGTCGCCGCAGTGTTGGCGCTGGCATTCGGGACCGTCGGCGTCCGCAGATCGACGCCGACCGGTATGGGTCGCAGCCGAGCCATCGCCGGCCTCGTGACGGGTGCGACCGCACTCGCGCTCGCCCCCCTCGGTGCGGTCCTGACGTTCGTAGTGCTCGACGTCTACGACGCGTACCTCGACCCGGGCCCGCACGAGGTCGCCATCACGTCGTGCGAGTTCATCGGATCCCGTGCGATTGCGTCGGGGACATTCGAGAACCTGGGCAACGAGACCGCGGACTTCTCGGTGCTGGTCGCTTTCGTCCGACCCGGCACCGACAATCCGCACCGGTCGGGCCGCGCCGTGCTCGACGACGTGGAACCCGGCGAGACGACCGAGTTCCAGGTCGAGCGCCAGGTCGAACTCGATGAAGTCGACTGCATCGTGATCGAGGTCACCGGCCCACTCCCCTTCGGCCTCTCGCTCGACTGAGCGTCACACCCGACGGCTGATCAGACGGTGGTGGCAGAGACCCACGCGTCGTAGAGCGTGCGGTACGGGCCGTCCTGGGCGATCAGGTCGTCGTGGTGGCCGTCCTGCACGAGCCGCCCGTGGTCGAGCACGAGCACGCGATCGGCGCGCGCCGCCGTCGAGAGCCGGTGGGCGATGGCGATCGTGGTCCTCGACGCCGCAAGACGCTCGAGCGCACGTGCGATGCGCACCTCGGTGAGCGCATCGACCGACGACGTCGCCTCGTCGAGGATCAGGATGTCGGGATCCGCGAGACCGGCGCGCAACAGTGCGACGAGCTGACGCTCTCCCGCCGACAGCTGATCGCCTCGTTCACCGACACTCGTCGCCAACCCGTGCGGCAAGGTGTCGATCCAATCGCGCACACCGAGGTCGTCGACCACACGCTCGACGTCGCGTTGGTCGGCTCGCTCGTCGGCGAAGGCGATGTTGGCGGCGACGGTGTCGTCGAACAGGAACGGTTCCTGCGACACGACGATCAGCCGCGTGCGCAGCTCGGAGCGGTCCACCCGTCGCAGCGGCACGCCACCGAGGTCGATCTCGCCGAACGTCGGATCGGCGAGGCGCGCGATCAACCGACCGAGGGTGGTCTTGCCCGACCCGGTCGCACCGACCATGGCCACCTGCTGTCCGGGCGGGATCGTCACATCGATGTTCTTCAGCACCGCGGCGTCGGCCTCGCCGTCGCTGCGACTCCGATAGGCGAACGTCACCTCGCGGATGTCGATCTGGAGCTTCCCGACCGGCAGCGGGATGGGATTGTCGGGCTGCGGTGGCCCGATCGGCATGTCGAGCACCGACAACACTCTGCGCAGGCCGGCGACGGCCATCTGCGTGGTGTCGAGCACCTCGGTGAACTCGGCGATCGGCTCGAGGAAGCGGTAGGTCAGGAAGACGAAGCCGACGAGCGCCCCGGCGGTGAGCCCGCTCTCGGGGCCACGCCACACGCCCACGCCGACGACCGCCGAGACCGTGAACGCGGAGAAGACCTCTCCGGACGGGAACAGGAACGCCCCGATCAGTGCGGCGCGGATCTGTGAGGCGGCGGTGATCTCCACCGACTCCTCGACCTGCTGCGCCATCGTCTCGCCGGCCCCGTACGCCCGCACGGTCGGCCCACCCGACACGAGCTCCGCTATCGCGCCGAGTGACTGTCCGTTGTTGGCGCGAGCACGGTCGTACGCAACGAGAAGGCGCGACTGCACGGCACGGAGCACGAACAGCAGCGGGATCGCCACGGCGAAAGCCACGAGGGCGAGTACCCAGTCGTAGGCGAGCATCACGCCGGCGACGATCACCATCAGGGTGCCGTCGACCAGCCAGGCGAGGCCGCCCCACTGGAAGAAGCGCGCCAGGGTCTCGATGTCGCTGGTGACGCGAGCGACCAGACCGCCCCGACGTTCGTCGTTGTGGTCGGCGAGGCTGAGCTGGTGGATGTGGCCGATCAGGCGTACACGCAGGTCATGGAGCGCCCGCTCGCTTCGCTCGCCGAGGCGCAGCGACGCCTGTCGGAACGCCCAGCCCGACACGATCACGGCGACGGCGCCGAGCAGCGCCATCTGGACGATGACGTCCATGCGCACCTCCATGCCCCCTTGGCCGTCGACGATGCCCCGATCGATCGCCTGCTGGATCAGGATCGGCACGACGACGCGACCTGCGGCTCCCGCCGCAGCGAACAGCCAGGTGACGCCGAGCCCCTGACGCAGGATCGGCGCCGTCTCGAGACCGCGCCCGATCGTACGAACAGCCGAATCCTGGCTCGGCGGAGTGAGCGTGCCGACCTTGGCCGCCAACGTCGGGTCGAGGCTCACGAACCCACCGGGCCCCGGGCGAGGTCGACCGGGAGGTCAGTGTTGCGGTCGCGGTCCGATTCGAATGCCTCGACCAACTCCCGATACTCGCTCGTGGTGGCCAGCAGCTGGTCGTGCGTGCCGTGGGCTGCGATGCGTCCATCGGCGACGAACACCACGTCGTCGGCCAGCGCGATCGTCGACGGACGCGAGGCCACCATCAGCACCGTCGACCCTCCGAGACGCGCACGCAACCGATCGAGGATCAGCGCCTCGGTCCCCGGATCGAGGGCCGAAGTCGTGTCGTCGAGCACCAGCAGACTCGGACGGCGCACCAACGCCCGTGCGAGCGCCAACCGCTGGCGCTGACCGCCGCTCAGACTGACCCCGCGTTCGCCCACCACCGTGTCGAGTTGCTGGGGCAACCGCTGCACGAATTCGGTCGCCGCCGCCTGACCGAGCGCGTCCCAGATCTCATCGTCGGAGTAGCTCGTGCCGAGCTCGACGTTGTCGCGCACGGTGCCGCTCGACAGGAACGCCTCCTGGAACACGATCGAGCGCGCGCCTGGAGCCAGGCGCACCTCACCGGACCGTGGACCGATCAGCCCCGCTGCCAGCTGGGCGAGGGTCGACTTCCCCGAACCCGTCGGGCCCACCAACGCCGTCACGCTCCCCCGCTGCACAGCCAGGTCGACGTCTTTAACCGTGGACGGACCATCACCCTCGTGAGCGAAGCTGACGCCCAGGAACTCCACGCCGAGGCCGTCGGCGGCGACTCCGATTCGTTCGGCAGGATCCGGTTCGATCGGCTCGTCGAGCACGACTCGGATCCGCTGCCACGCGGCCATGGACCGGGGCAGCTCCGACAGCGTGTAGCCGATCAGCCGCAGCGGGAACACGAGCAGGGTGAACAGGAAGATCACGCTGGAGAACTCGCCGATGGTCACGTCGCCGGATCGCACACGCAGTGCCCCGATCACGACCAACAAGATGTTGGTCAGCGACGGGATGACGTCCAACAAGGCCTCGAACCAGCTGCGCAGCCGGACCGCCTGCACCCGAGATCCCCGGACCCGGTCGGCGAGGCCGGCGAGGCGCTCGGTCTCACGTTCCTCGGCACCGTACGACTTGACGAGCTGCACCCCCTCGAAGCTCTCGTGCACGCCGGCGGAGAACTCACCGAGCTGGTCCTGGGCCCGGGTGAAATGCTTGGACACCGACTTCTCGTACACGACGTTCGTGCTCAGCACCAGCGGGAACACCACGACGGCGACGAGGCCGAGCGGAACGTCGATCAGCAGCATCCACACCGTCGACGCGACGAGCATCACGATGGTGCCCGACGCGAACGGGATCGGGGCGAGCACGCTCACGGTCGCCTCGGCGTCGACGCCTGCGCGTTGCACGAGATCGCCGTCGGCTCGACGGTTGTGCCAGCTCACCGGCTGCACCACGTAGCGCTGCACGACGCGGTTGGTGAAGGTCTGCGCAACCCGCCACATGGTGATCGACGCAAAGCTGCGTCTGATGACGATCGCCACCGCTCGCAGGACGCCGATACCGATCACGAGTCCGAGCTCGGTGAACACCGTGGACGTCGCCACGCCGTCCTCGTCGAACCGCGGCAGGATCACCCTGTCGATCACCCGACCGATGGCGAAGCTCGACGCCACGGTGAGCAGCGCGAAGACCGCCGCGCCGCTCACCGCGACGGCGAACAGCTTGGGGTGCACCTTGACCATCTCGACGATGAAGCGGGCATTGCGCCGAGTCCGCTCGAGCACGCCGAGTGCGGGTGCGGCGGGCCCCTCGGTGTTCGCGTCGATGGGTTGCACGGCATGTTTCTACCAGCCGGGCTCGGTCATATCGTGGGACATTGTGAGCGCCGACACCTCCGCCCCGCCCGGACCACCGAGCTACGTTCCGGGCGGCCAACCGGGTCGTTGGCGGCGTTCTCCCATCCGTCGAGTCGTGCTGTGGGGAGCGATCGTCCTCATGCTCGTGTTCTGGATCTGGGCGCTGTTCTTCGCCTCGAAGGAGTCGATCAACAAGATCGAGGACACCGCGTGGGCCGCACGGGCCGAGGCGATCTGTGTCGAGACCAAGGCCCAGTTGCGCGCCATCGACGCACGGGCCTCCGGCGACCTCGAGGTGCGAGCTGACCTCGTCGACGAATCGACCGACCTGCTCGGTGTCATGCTCGACGACATCGTCGAGGTGACCCCGTCGGATGAGAAGGGCCGTGCGATCGTGCCCGACTGGGAAGCGGAGTACCGCATCCTGCTGGCGGACCGCTACCGCTACGCCGAGCAGCTCCGAGCCGGCCAGAACATCGCCTTCACCGAGACCGTCGTCCAGAACGTCCCGGTCACCGAGCGCCTCGAGAAGTTCACCCTCGACAACGAGATGCCGACGTGCGCCCCGCCACGTGGCTCGGTGATCTGACCCGCTTCCGTCATCGCCGGTCAGTGCCCATCATCTCGGCTCGATCGTCTTGATCACGCGGGCGGGCACACCGGCTGCCACGCTGAAGTCGGGGAGTTGGCCGGTGACGACGCTGTTCGCGCCGACGACCACGTGCCGCCCGATCGTTGCTCCTGGCAGCACGACCGTGCCGTGGCCGAGCCACGAGCCCTCGCCGATCGACACGGGGCGCTCGGGCATCACCTGCTTCGAGATCGGCAGCTCAGGGTCGCTGTAGCCGTGATTCTGGTCGGTGATGTACACGTGGTGGCCGGTCCACACGTCGTCGCCGATGACGATCTCGAGATGACCGACGATCCCACTCCCCTTGCCGATCAGGCACCGGTCGCCCACCGAGATCACCGGGTTGCTCACCATCCGTTGTCCCGGCACCATCCCGGCCGACAGCGTGATCTGCGGACCGAACATCGTGCCGGCACCGATGTGGATGTACTGCTCGTTGAAGATCGCGTTCGTCGGGAAACAGATCACGCTGCCCGCACCGAGTCGCCCGAACCGCTTGCCGCGTCGGGTGTCGGGCCCGATCGCCCCGAGTTCGATCGCGGCCTCCCACGCCCGGATCACCCCTTCGCCCACTACGCGCTTGACGCCGGTGCGCACCCGCTGCGCCACGCTGTCGTCGAGAGGCGGTCGTTCGAACACGACGCCGAACGCTAGCCCGATGCCCCCTCACCGAGCGATGAGCGACGGGCCGTCATCCGGGCGGTTCGCTCATCACTCGCAGGCTGCGACGCCGAGCGATGAGCGAAAAGACGCGATTCGGGCGGTTCGCTCATCGCCCGATTCGTACAGTGGGCCGATGGCCACCCCCGCAGATCGACCTGCACCGGAACACGACGTGGGGCTGCCGGTCGGTTCGATCACCGATGTCACCGGGGTGCGCGTCGGCCACTACCAGCGAATCGGTCGCGGCTGGCAGACGGGAACGACCGTCGTCTACGTCCCCGCCGGGGCAACGCCGGGTGTGTCGGTCCGCGGCGGTGGACCGGGTACCCGCGAGACCGACGCGCTCCGCCCCGAGAACCTCGTGCAGGAGATCCATGCCGTGTGCCT
>JBGTIA010000425.1:0-5310 GCA_041745835.1 Ilumatobacteraceae bacterium
GGCGGCAGGTGATCGTGCAGGTCGCCGGCAGCGCGTCGGTGCCGCCGGGTGCGACCGCCGCCGTGGTGAACGTCGCTGCAGTCACTCCGTCGAGCGCCGGGTTCGTCACCGTCCACCCGTGTTTGGCCACGGTCCCCAACACGTCAACGCTCAACTTCGTGGCGGGCCAGACGGTCGCGAACACCACGATCGCAGCGCTCTCGGGCTCGGGACAGCTGTGCGTGTGGACCGATGCGGAGACCGACATCCTCGTCGACATCACCGGGTGGCTCGGCCCGGCCGGCGCCTCGAAGCTCACGCCCATCGGACCGACCCGGATCGTCGACACCAGATCCGGTGTCGGCGGCCTCCGTGTCGGGGCCGGTGCCACCCTGGCGGTCGACGTCAACGGCGTGGTGCCCGGCGGTTCGAGTGCGGTCGCGGTGAACGTCACCGCCGTCAATGCAGCGACGCCGGGATTCCTCACCGTGTTCCCGTGCAGCGCAGCACTGCCCAACACCTCGACCGTCAACTTCGTCGCCGGCGAGGCTCGACCGAACAACACCATCGTCGGGCTGTCGGCTGGTCGGATGTGCATCTTCAGCGACACGGCCACCGATGTTCTGGTGGATCTCGTCGGCGCCTACGGCTCGTCGGGGCTCGGCTACGTCGCGACGTCGCCGGTCCGGGTTCTCGACACGCGCCCTGCAGCGACTCTGCCCGCAGGTGGCGCAGTCGGCTACAGCGTGGGCGCTGCGGGGCTCGGCGCCCAGACTCCCGGCGCTGCGTACGTCAACGTGACGGCGGTGAACCACCCGGTGGCCGGCTTCGTGACCACGTACGACTGTGTGACACGGAGGGACACCTCGACGCTCAACCAGCAGGTCGGGCGGGCAACGGCGAACGGGGCGATCGTGCCGCTGTCGGGGCTGCAGTCGTGTGCGTGGACGTTCGGCGGCGGCGACCTGATCGTCGACCTCAATGGTTGGTGGGTGCCCTGAGCGGGGCGGCGACTACCGTTGGGCGTCGATGGAGCATCACCCGAAGTTCGAGCACAGCCGCTTCGTCGGCGACAAGCGCACCCAGTTGGTCTACGACCTCGACACGTGGGACGACCGGGCTGTCATCGACGAGATCGTGTCAGCCGGCGTCGGTCTGAGCTTCGGGCCCGACACGCTCGCCGAGGCCCGCAACCGCGGCTACTCGTTGGCGAAGCCCGGCTCGCGGCGCCGGATGCGCAAGCCGCGAGCGTGAGGGTGACGACATGCCGGGGATGAACGAGCGCTTCGTCTCGAACGGTCTGTCGCTCGCCTGCCACATCGCTCATCCGGCGGGCGAGGTCGAACTCGGCCCGGCCGTCATCCTTTGCCACGGCTTTCCGATCGCCTCGCTCGATGCGCAGCGTTCCGGTGGCACCTTCCCGCAGTTGATGGATCGCACGGCGCACGAACTCCGATGCGTGGCGATGACGTTCAACTTCCGGGGGTGCGGCGAGAGTGAGGGCGACTTCTCGCTGCAGGGGTGGGTCGACGACCTGCGCAATGCGATCTCGCACCTGATCGCGTTGCACGCACCGACGGGCGTGATTTTGTTGGGCACCAACACTGGCGGATCGATTGCGATCTGCGTCGCCGCCGACGATCCTCGGGTGTCGGCAGCTGGCCTGCTGAGCCCCCGTGCCGACTTCGACGACTGGGCCGAGCATCCTCGGCGGTTCCTCGAGCATGCGCGCGACATCGGAGCCATCCACCGGCGTGAGTTCCCGCCGTCGGTGGAGGAGTGGACCCGCGAGTTCCGTCGGTTCCGACCGGTCGCCTCGGCGCGAAGGTTTGCGCCGCGCCCGATGCTGGTGATGCACGGCGAGGAGGACGACAGCGTCCCGGTCTCCGACGCCCGCCAGTTGGTCACCGCCCACGGCAGCGCCGAGCTGAGCCTGTTCGAAGGCGCCGGCCATCGGCTCCGCCACGACCCTCGGGCCGTTGCGGTGTTGCTCGGATGGTTGGACCGGATGCGTTCGATGCAGACACATCCGTCTGCTGAACTGGTGTGAAGTCGCCGGTCGTCGCCATTTGCGGACAAGGTTGCGTGCTCGGGCCCGGCGATGCTCCCCCTCAGAGCAAGACGATCGATGAGTTATGGCCGAATTGGACTCCGAGTGATGCGATCTCGCTGCCGTCGGAGCCTGTAATGTCTGATCGGTGACGTCGACCGATACGGAACTTCTCCGTGCGTCTAACCGCAGCGTGCTCGTGCGGGGCCTCCGGGGAACTGCGGTACGTGTGCTCAACTGGTGCGAGCGCCGAGCATTTCCCGAAGCGGCCTCGGCGTCCGAGCATTGGCTGCGAGTGACGATGGACCATGCCGTCGATGAATACCTGAGCGGGCTCGCGACTGAGCAGCTTGCAGGGGCAGAGATCAGCGGGAATGCGCATGCCAAGCGGCACTGGGGTTCGTTCCAGAGTCTCGACTATCCGGATTTCGACCTGTGTGCCCCGCTCACGGACGGAGGCCAGCTCGACGTCGTGATCTGCGAACAAGTGCTCGAACATGTTGTGGACCCGGACGCGGCCGTAGCCAACCTCCGAGGTTTGGTTCGACCGGGCGGACACGTGATCGTCACGACGCCGTTCCTCGTCCGGGTTCATGAGCTGGCGGATTACGGCCTGTGTGACTACTGGCGGTTCACGCCCCGGGGTCTCAGAGTGCTTCTTGAACGGGCCGACCTTGAGGTGATCGATGTGGGATCATGGGGAAATCGGGTTTGTGTACAGGCGAACCTGTCCCGCTGGTCGGCCTATCGCTCTTGGCACCCGCTTCGCAATGAACCAGATGTTCCCCTCCAGGTCTGGGCAATCGCTCGCCGGCCACGAAGAGGCACCGCAACCGATGTTCGAGACCAACCCGTACTTTCCTGACTTCGACGACGTCCGAAGGCGTCGGGCTGAGTTCTATTCGACCCGACAGCTGGCGTGTAGGTCGCGGGCTGTTGTGACGATGGTGCGAGACGAACCTGAGTTCTTTCCGATCTGGCTCGAGTACTACTCCCGATACTTCGCGCCAGATGACATCTACGTCCTCGATCACCAGACGAGTGACGGGTCAACCGGTGGCGCAGGATTCAGCCGGGTGCCACTCGCTCGCCCGGTGTTCTCCGAACGTTGGCATTCGGAGGTGATGGCAGAATTCCAGCATGAATTGCTTCGCACCTACGATCTTGTCGTGGTTTGCGATGTGGATGAGATCATCGCGCCCCTGCCGAAATGGGGGCATCTCGGGGTGTATCTCGATCGATTCGACGAGGACTTCGTGAACTGTTTGGGTTACGAGCTCCTGCACATTTCCGAACGTGAGGCGCCGCTGGACCTCGATCGGCCGGTGTTACAGCAGCGTCGGCACTGGTTTCGAAGCCCACTCTACGACAAGCCGTCGGTGGCAACGGTGCCGATGGAGTGGGGGCCAGGTTTTCACCGCCGTTCTGACGGACTAGTCAGTTACGACCCTGACCTCTACCTGCTCCATCTTCACCGGATGGACTACGACCTGTGCCTGACGCGTCACCGTCGGCGAGCATCCATGGCTCGGAGTGAGGTGGACCTGCGAGCTGGACTTGGTTATCAGAACATCATCGTCGATCAGGCGGAGTTCGCTCGGTGGTTCCACCAGGAAACTGGGTTGGATGGCCGCTCTGTCGATGTGGAAGAGATCGATCCAATTTGGCAGAGCGTCGTCTGACGATCCCCCCGATGCCCCGCTGACAGCGGTTCACGGCGAGGTTCTCTTCCCAGACCCGCAGAATCTGCGGCCGCAACTCGCTGTCGCGAATCGCTCGTGGCGAGGGCGGGCGTGTCTTGGCGGCGTGATACGTCGACGGGGCAATGCCAAGCGTGTTGGCGATCGACTCGATTCCCCACCGCAACGTGCCGCTGCGATTGTTCTTGTGTTCGTCGATGAAGCGGATCACTTCGTGGATCGGCGGTCGAGTTCCGCCCCGAAGAAATGCGCTGCGGCCTTCAAAATGTCGTTGGCCCGTCTCAGCTCGGCGTTCTCGCGCTTCAACCGTTTCAGCTCGGCCAACTCATCAGACGTGGCGCCGGGCCGGCGCCCGATGTCGGTCTCAGCGCGGCGAACCCAGAGGCGAACCGTCTCGGCCTTCGGTCCCAGCTTCTCGGCAACCGAACAGATCGCCTCCCACTGAGACCCGTACTCGTGCTCGTGATCGAGCACCATCCTCACTGCACGCTCGCGCAGCTCGTCGGGATACTTGCTTGGCATCGCTCCATCCTCTCAAGGATCGGAGCCTCCACGAATCTCGGGGCGCTTCAGGTCGGAACACAGCCCCGAGATCAGGCATCGGTGGTCTTGGCGCTCGTCATTGGCGACTCAGTGCAGACGCGTGTCCACGATCACGGCACACGTCACGGGTACGACTACGCGCACGTCGGTTGAGGGCTACCCGGCGAGTCCGGTCTCGCGGATGGTGAGACTGAGCCGCCCGCCGCTCGGCAAAGGGGCAGGTGTGGCCCGGTGTTGTCGTACACCGTGGGGACGCCGTGATAGATGCGTCGGCTTGGTCCGCCGTATACGAGGAGGTCTCCTGAGTGGAGGTGGATGTCGATGAATGGTGACGTTCGACGGTCGACGCCTGCGATCCGGAACATGCAGGTGGCTCCGACGCTGATCGTCACGACCGGAGCGGGGGAAGGCTCTTCGGCGTCTTGGTGGAGTCCGAGCCGTGCTCCGGGTGCGTAGAGGTTTGCGATGACCGCGTCGGGTTCGAATTCGGATCCGGCTGATGGCCCGAAGGTGTCGGTGACGGCTCGGCGTCCCATGCGGGCGATGTCGGGCGGTAGTGGTTTGACGGGGGCGCCGTCGGTGTCATCGGCGGTGCGGCTGTAGGCGTAGGGCTGCCAGTGCCACCCGAGGCAGACGGACTGGACGGTCATGAGATGTCCGCGTGGTACACGGGGGCGACGCAGACCCGCAGGGGGTAGTGCCCACTGTCTGAACTGATCGACGAGTGCCTGTTGCTCGTTCGGTGTGAGCCAGCCCGGGACGTGCACGACGCCTGGCGAGATCTCGCATCGTTCCCCGACGGAGTGGTCCAGTTGCAGCGCGACCTGTTGGTAGCCGGACGGTTGGTCGTCCGTGAGGAACGTCGGCACACCACCGGCGCGGCTGGTGCCCATCCTCGCTCGCCGACTCGATGCCGGGCGGCTCGTTTCTGTCGTGTTCATGGTGAGTAGACGATGGCGCCGGCCCGAATGTGAGCCGGACGAGGGTTGTCTCGAGAATTTTCGGCACACATCTCACGAAACCTGTCTCGCTGTCGTC
>JBGTIA010000426.1:0-9760 GCA_041745835.1 Ilumatobacteraceae bacterium
GACCGTCGCATTCCCGGTGCTCGGCCCGACGCGACTGGCCACTCCCGAGTGCGGCGACGCCCAGAACGTTGCTGCGAACGCAGGCGGCAGCGCATCGCCTGCCGACATCGAGGCTGCCGGTCTCTGCGCCGAAGAGGCGCCCGGCATCATCTTCGGGGTCAAGATGCAGCCCGTACTCGCCGTCGTCGACGGCGTCGTCACCGACGTGCACGACCGCCCCGGCGAGACCATCTCGGTCACGATCACCGACCCGGTCGGGCGCAGCTACGAACTCGCCGGCTTCAACGACGACACGCCGGGCACCAACGACGGCAACGCCGTGCCGCATCTCCGCCTGACGAATCTGGCCACCGTCGGCCAGAGCGTGCGCGCCGGACAGATCCTCGGCTTCATGGGTGACACCTCCCCGCTGCCCATCGGCATCCGGTCCGATGTTCCCACCGATGCGACGGTGCAAATCCCGATCGATGCCGTCGCGCCGCACATCCGCGTGACGATCAGCGATCTCGACGGCACCCCGGTCGACGCCTACGGCCCGGTGATCGACGCGCTGTTCCGCCAGGCGTGTTCGGCCGGCATCGGCCCCTGGTCGGGGTTCCAATCAGGCTTGGCGCTCGATCCGGTGATCACCGAGACCACCGACGACAGCCGCGACATCGATTCGGAATGGGAGATCACTGCGAGCGGCCAGGTGAATGCGTCCGGTTGGGCTGCGATGATCTATCCGAGTGAGCGCTGCGGTTGGGCCCCGCCGGACAAGCGTGGCCCAGAAGCCGGTGGCCCGACGACGGTGCCGGCCCAGTGGTGGACCCCCGTCGAGCTGGCGACCTCGATCTGGATCGACCTCGCGGTTCGCGACGACCCGACGCTGACCGTTCCGATGATCCGGCCGTGAGAACGCTCGACAGCCAGGTCGACCGGATCAGCCGACGCGCCGAGCGTCTTCGACCAGGTTGATCTCGTAGAGCACCTCGTCGAGCGCATGCTCGGCGCTGATGGCCGAGAACCGCTGCGGATTCTCCGGCGTGCAACACGACGACACCGGCGACAGGATCGTCCAGGGTCGGGGGTGGCAGAACTGCACCACGCTGTAGCGCTCGCCCTCGAAGCCCGGCGCGGCGACCACGCGGTGCCAACCGATCGGGATGACCCCGTTGGTCAACCGCTCGAGCATGATGCCGGTGTTGATGATCACGGCGTCGTCCGGCGGTGTCGCATCGACCCAGTCGTCGCCGACACGCACCTGCAGACCCGGGGCGGTGGAGCGCGGGAGCGCAGTGATCAGGTTGATGTCGCCGTGCTGGCCGGCCCATTCGTGGCCGTCCTCGCCCAGCTCGGACATCGCCGGGTACCGGATCGCGCGGGTCAGTGTCGGACCGTCGGCGACCATGTCGTCGAAGAACGTCTCGTGACACCCGATGCCCTCGGCGATCACCCGCAGGAACCGGCGCTGCAGATCGGCGATCGACTCGTGGAAGCGGTACAGCACCTCGGTGATGCCCGGCACCGCCGACTCGGGCAACAACTGGTCGGGATACGCCGTCGGGAACTTCTTCTTCAACGGATGCCCGGCGGCGATGGGTGCCGACCAGTTGAGCATCTCCTTCCAGTCCGGCTTGTCGCTCGACGCCGCCGTCTCGACGAGCAGGCCGGTGTAGCCGGTCTGGCCGTGCGCGCCCGGCGCGATGAACTGCTGCTTGGTCTCCTCGTCGAGCTCGAAGAACTCACGGATCAGCGCATAGGTCGTGTCGAGCAGGTCGTCGGACAGGTCGTGGCTCGTGTAGACGAACCCGGTCTCGAGGCTGCGGCGGACACCGTCGACGACGGCGCGGCGCTGCGGCCCGGTGCTCGATTCGAACGCCAGCAGGTCGACGTCGAGGATCTGGTCACTCATGGCCTGCACGCTACCCCCACGTTTGCGTTGGATTCCGGGTGGGGCGGGTCACCCGAAACCGCACACAAACGTCGAAGTTTTCGGACGCTCAGGGTTCGAGGGCGGCGGCGAGGCGATCGAGGGTCCCGC
This sequence comes from Ilumatobacteraceae bacterium, assembly GCA_041745835.1. Classification (GTDB taxonomy): domain Bacteria; phylum Actinomycetota; class Acidimicrobiia; order Acidimicrobiales; family Ilumatobacteraceae; genus Sva-07. Next base: position 2,024 of record JBGTIA010000426.1, read on the forward strand.
TCATGGTCTCGCGGTTGCGCTCGACACGGTCGCTCGCGCCGGAAACCTGCGCACTGAACTCGAGTGTCGACTCCGGGCGGAAGTCGTCGCTCCACTCCGTGACGGTGCAGCCGCCCTCGGCCGTCTCGATCCGGTAGCCCCACGTCGCGTAGTGGAAGTCCATCATCGAACACTCGAAGGCGAACTCGCGGCCGGGTTCCGCCACGACGACCTTGCCCTGCGTGGTCCACTCCTTGTCGCCGTTGCGATTGTGTCCGTCGAAGGTGGCGCCGACGACCGGGCCGTCGACGCCCTCGTGCCATTCGCACGTGTGACACTCGGTCGACCACTCGCCCATCCTCGTGACGTCGGAGATCGCGTCGTAGACGGCATCGGGTGAGGCAGCGATGAACCGGGACATCTCGACCGTGTGCGACATGTGGGCAGTCCACCACACCACACCCGTCACGGACGAGGCGCCCGGCGCCCCGCCGTTCACGTCACGTCACGAGTCGTCAGGAGTCCGGAGTCATCAGGAGTCCGGAACGCCGCCCGGCGCGAACAGTGCCGGCCAGCCACCGGTGTGGATGAACACCACGTCGGAGCCGAAACGCCCCTCGGACGCCTGGCCCAGCAGGCCAGCACACCCCTTGCCGGAGTACGTCCGGTCGAGCAACCAGCCCCCGGTGGTCGCTGCCCAGCGGATCGCTGCATCGCCGTCGGTTGACGGCACTGCGTAGTCCTCGCCCATCCAACGGGCGTCGACCTCGACGTCCTCGTGCGCCACGATCGCCGTCGAACCCATCAGCGCCAGCGTCCGGTTCGCCAGCTCGGCGATGTCGGGCCGGCCGACGTTGACGCCCTTGGCCACACCGATCGCAACCACATCGGGCACGTTGCGCCCTCCGTGAGCAGCAGCCGCCCGCCCGGCGAGGAGTCCGGCATGCGTGCCGCCGCTCGACGAGGTGAACACCACGTGCGACGGCAGCACCCCGGCCGATTCGCACTGATCGAGCAGCTCGATGAACGCGGCCGCGTAGCCGAGGGCTCCGACATCGGTGCTTCCCCCGATCGGGATCGCATACGGCGCCAATCCCTCGGCGACGAGCTGATCGGTGACCACTTCGCGAGCAACTTCCAGCTCGCCCCAGTGGCTCTCCTCGGCTCCGGTGAAGTGCAGTTGCGCCCCGAACAACATCGACAGCAGCTGATTGCCGGTTGCCTCGGCCGGGCGGTCGCCCGACAGCACCAGATGCGTCTCGAGCCCGAGGCGCGCTCCCGCTGCGGCCGTCATCCGGCAGTGATTCGATTGCGCGGCGCCGACCGTGACGAGCGAGCCGGCACCGACCGCTACCGCCTCTCCGCACAGGTATTCGAGCTTGCGCGCCTTGTTGCCGCCGCCGCCGAGTCCGGTCAGGTCGTCGCGCTTCACCCAGAGCCGGCTGCCGCCCGACGACTCGTCACCTCCGAGGGTCGGACCGGCTTCGAGCGGTGTGGGCAACGTGGCGAGCGGGGCTCGTTCGAGATGATCGAACACCACACTCATGCTAGGCAATGTGCACGATGGCCACCGACTGGAATCCGCTGCTGCGCGACCAGTTCGAGTTGCCGTACTGGTCCGAGCTGCAGGCGTTCGTCGCGGCAGAGCGCCGGGACCACCCGGTGTACCCACCGGCCGACGAGGTGTTCGCCGCGCTGCACCTCACTCCGTACGCCACGGTGAAGGTGATGATCCTCGGTCAGGATCCGTACCACGGACCAGGGCAGGCGCACGGGCTCTGCTTCTCGGTGCGGCGGGGCGTGCGGGTGCCTCCGTCGCTCGTGAACATCCACAAGGAATTGCACGCTGACCTTGGTGTGCCGGTCCCGGGCCACGGCAACCTCGAAGCCTGGGCGCGCCGGGGCGTGCTGCTCCTCAACGCCACGCTCACCGTTCGTGGGGGCGCCGCAGCTTCGCACCAGAAACACGGGTGGGAGATTTTCACCGATCAGGTGATCAGGGTGGTCGACGCGAAGCAGGAGCCGGTCGTGTTCATCCTCTGGGGTGCGTCAGCACGTCGCAAGCGAGCCCTGATCGACACCACCAGGCACACGATCATCGAGTCGGCCCACCCGTCGCCACTGTCGGCCCACAACGGATTTCTCGGCAGCCGACCGTTCAGCCGGGCGAACACAGCGTTGCCGGCTGCGGGCCGCGGGCCCGTCGATTGGGACCTGAGCGACCCGGGAACCACCACGAAATGAGAAAGCGGAGGATGAAGAACTGATGGCCTGGACCACGAGTGACCGAGTGATGAAGCTGCGCGAGCGCCACGTCGCCATCGACGCGGCTGTCGACACCCTCGACGGGTGGAGACGCCACATCTCCGGGCGCAATGCGTCGGTGATCGCGTTCTTCGGTTTCCTCTCGATCTTTCCGCTCATGCTCGCGGCCACCACGGTTCTGGGCTTCGTGTTGGAGGGCAACGAAGACCTCCGCCAGCGAATCATCGACGGTGCGCTCGCCGACATCCCCGTGCTCGGCCAGGAACTCGAGGCCGACTCGCTCAACGGCAGCTGGTGGGCGCTGATCATCGGCCTCGGCGGCGCGTTGTGGTCGGCCACGAAGGCGTTCGTCGCACTCCAGGGGGCCCAGGACGACGTCTGGGAGATCCACGTCAACCACCGCGACGCAATGCCCAAACAGCGCGGCAAGGCGCTGCTCGGTCTGGTGTTCATCGGCGCCGCCCAGATCGGAAGCCTCGTGATCAACGCACTCGTGAACGCCGCCGGACTTCCCATCGGTGGCCGCATTGCGCTGCTCGCCGCCACGGTCGCCATCAACATCGCCGTGCTCGCCGCCATGTTCCGGTATCTCACCGCAGCAGAGCCGTCGTGGAGCGACGTCTGGCCAGGAGCCGTGGTCGCCGGGGTGCTCTACTCCGCGTTGCAGTACTTCGGCACCGGAATCGTCAAGCAGATCACCCAGAACGCCGGCGACACCTACGGGCAGTTCGCACTGGTGCTCGGACTCGTCACGTGGTTGAGTCTGTTGTCGATCGCGACGCTGATGAGCGCCGAACTCAACGGTGCCCTCGTGCGCCAACGCGAGGGTTCGATCGACCGCGTGCAGCCTCCCGGCGCCGGCCAATCCACCCGCCGACCCGAACCGGCAACCGCCTGACCGCACCCCCTCCCCCTCCCCCTCCCCGAGCGATGAGCGAAGGGACGGCATCCGGGCGGTTCGCTCATCGCCTCGTCGTGACCGGCTCGGTGGGGTGGGTCAGGACAGGCGGGTGACGATCGAGCTGGTCGACTCGAGCGTGCGGTGAACCGGGCACTTGTCGGCGATCTCCAGCAACTTGGCGCGCTGGTCGTCGGTGAGGTCGTCGCCGTCCACGGTGACGACCCGTTCGAAGCGGTCGATCATGCCCGAACGGCCCGACAGCAGCTCGTTCTCCGAACACTCCGCGCAGTCGTCGGCGTGCACCTTGCCGTGCGTCACCGCAACGGTGACCCGATCGAGCGGCACGCCCTTGCGGTCGGCGTACATCCGCAACGTCATCGAGGTGCACGCGCCGAGCGCGGCACCAAGCAGGTCGTAGGGAGACGGGCCCGCGTCGAACCCGCCGACCGACACCGGCTCGTCCGCCAGCAGCCGGTGACGACCGACGACGACGTGATTGAGGAACGGGCCCTGGGTGGTCTCTGCGACGACGACCGCGGCAGAGGCTCGCGGCGCATCCAACGCTCCGCTCTCGTCGACGATGTAGCGATCGGCGAACGCCCCGATCATGGCAGCGGCGAACTGCGCGTCGCTGCGACGGGTCAGCAGGTGATCGGCGCCGTCGAGCGACACGAAGCTCTTGGGATGGCGGGCGGCGGCGTAGATCTCCGCGGCGTGTTCGATCGACACCGTGTTGTCGGTCGGCGAGTGCAACACGAGCAGCGCCCGCTTCATCGTCCGGACCCGGTCGGCGATCACATGGGAGCGCAGATCATCGACGAACTGCTGACGGATGGTGAACTCACGACCGGCCAGCTGCACCCGGGCCACGCCCGCTGTGGCGATCTCGTCGAGCGACGACTCGAAGATGTCGGTGACGTGATCGGGGCTCGACGGTGCGCCGATCGTGGCAACGGCGCGCACCTCGGCGATGTCCGCTGCGACGGCGAGCACCGCCGAGCCGCCCAGCGAATGACCCACGAGCAGCTGGGGAGCCCGATGCTCGGTGCGCAACCAGTTCGCCGCAGCAACGAGGTCGTCGGTGTTCGACGTGAAGTCGGTGTTCTCGAACTCGCCACCGCTCATCCCGAGGCCGGTGAAATCGAAGCGCAGCACCCCGAAGCCGACGTCGGTCAGTGCACTCGCGATCCGCGATGCTGCCGCGACGTCCTTGCTGCAGGTGAAGCAATGGGCGAACAGGGCGAACGCTCGAGCGGGGCCTGCCGGCCGGTCGAGTCTTGCCGCGAGATCGGTACCCTGGCTGCCTGGAAAGGTGACTCGTTCGATGCGTGCGGCCATACCTCGACGGTACTGCGACTACGATCGCCCCGGATGTCCCGCCGTCCACCAGCCATGCGCCCGATGAAGGTCGGGTCATGACGGCAGCGATGTGGGCGGCCACGGAGTCGACCATCGGTCCGACCCTGGCGCTGATTCTCGGCGCAGGGATGTTCGCGCAGTGGGTCGCCTGGCGCATCCAGGTGCCGTCGATCATCGCCCTGCTGATCGCCGGTCTCCTGCTCGGACCGGTCACCGGCATCGTCGACCCCGACGAGTTGCTCGGGGGCACGTTGTTCCCACTCGTGTCGCTGGCCGTGGCCCTGATCCTGTTCGAGGGTGGGCTCGACCTGCGGCCGCGCGAGCTGCGGAACACCGGCACCGTGGTACGGCGTCTGATCTCCGTCGGCGCCGTGGTGACCTTCCTCATCAGTTGGTACGCGGCCCGAGAGGTGTTCGGAATCTCGAATCAGACTGCGATCGTGCTCGGCGCCGTGCTCGTGGTCACCGGTCCCACCGTCGTGGGCCCACTCCTTCGATTCGTGAGACCCGCCGGGCCGACCGGTCCGATCCTGCGCGCCGAAGGTGTCCTGATCGACCCGATCGGCGCAACGGCCGCACTGATCGCCTTCGAGATCGTCCTCACCGACGCACCGAACGAAGCCGTCGCCACCGTGGTCGGCGTCGTGCTGTTGACGATCGTGGCCGGTGTCGGTATCGGACTGGCCGGCGCCGTCATCCTCGACATCGCGCTGAGTCGGTTCCTGATCCCCGACCAGCTCACGGTGCCGATCACGTTCGCGTTCGTGGTCGGATCGTTCGTGGCCACGAACGAGGTCCAGGAGGAGGCGGGCCTCCTCACCGTGACCGTGATGGGGATGTACCTCGCGCGCCGCGAGAGCTCGACGATCCGTCAACTGGTCGAGTTCAACGAGAGCGTCCGCACACTCCTGATCTCGTTCCTCTTCATCCTGCTCGCTGCTCGCATCGAGACCGAGGCGCTGCGTGAAGTCGCCGTTCCATCGCTCGTCTTCCTCGCCCTGCTGGTGTTCCTGGCGCGGCCGCTGTCCGTGTTCGTCTCGACGGTTGGGACATCGCTCAGTTGGCGCGAACGCATTTTCCTGACCACCATGGCGCCGCGCGGCATCGTGGCCGCTGCGGTGTCCGCCATCTTCGCGCTCCGGCTCGAGGAGGAGGGCGTGCCCGACGCCGCGAAGATCGTCCCGATCGTGTTCCTCGTGATCATCGGCACGATCGTCGTGTACGGCTTCGTCGCCGGTCCTGCCGCCCGCGCACTCGGTCTCGCCGAGGCGCAGGCCAACGGCGTGCTGATCGCCGGTTCGCACGCCGTCGCCCGCGGCCTCGCAACAGAACTCGACAAGCGCAACGTGAAGACGATGATGGTCGACACCGACCCGTACAACGTCACCCGGGCGATTGCGGGAGGGCTGCGCGCCCGACGCATGAGCGTGCTCGCCGAGGAAGCCAGTCACGACCTCGATCTGCGAGGTATCGGCCGGCTGTTGGCGTTCACGTCGAACGACGAGGTGAACGCGCTGGCCACGGCGCGGTTCACCAGGGTCTTCGGCCGGCGCGAGGTGTTCCAACTGGCACCGAGCGCGCGCCGCAGCGGCGATCAGTCGGTTCCCGAGGAGCACCTCGGACGCATCGTCGGCATCGAGGGTCTCACCTACGCCACGCTCGACGAGCGGTCACGCCAGGGATGGCGCGTGCGCACCGCTCGTGGCGGCGAAGCGATCCAGGACGCCGTCGACGAGAAGCTGTTCCTGCCGGTGGTGCGGGTCGTCGACGACAAGCTCGCGTTCCTCTGCCGCAACGACCCGGTCCCCACCGAGGGCGAGGTCATCGGCCTCGCCGCTCCGTCCCTCCAACGCCAACTCGACGACGAACTCGAGCAGGGTCAGACCGCATCCTGACCCGCAACCTGACTCGCAACTTGACTCTGGGTCCGACCGTCAGTGCTTGACCATGACGTGCTTGACCTCGGTGTAGGCCTCGACGGCGTACATCGACATGTCCTTGCCGTAGCCCGACTGCTTGAACCCGCCGTGGGGCATCTCGGAGATGATCGGGATGTGGTCGTTCACCCACACCGCGCCGAACTGCAGCGCCTTGCTCATCCGCATCGCCCGCCCGACGTCGGAGGTCCACACGCTGGCGGCGAGCCCGTAGTCGACGTCGTTGGCCATCTCCAGCGCTGTCGCTTCGTCGGCGGCCGACTGCACGGTCACGACGGGACCGAACACCTCACGCTGCACGATCTCCGACGCCTGGCCGGGACCGACGACGACCGTCGGCTCGTAGAAGAATCCGGGACCCGAACGCGCTGATCCGCCGACGGTCACCTCGGCACCGGCCTCTCGGGCCCGGTCGACGTACCCCGCAACGCGGCTGCGATGGACGTCGGAGATCACCGGACCCATCTCGGTGTCCTCGGACATCGGATCGCCGACGCTCACGCTGCCGACCGCGTCGGTGAGCTGGCTGACGAAGTCGTCGTGCACCTTCGAGCCGGCGATCACACGACACGGCGCCGTGCAGTCCTGGCCCGAGTTGTAGAACGCCATTCCCTTCAGCATCTCGACGGCGGCCTCGATGTCGGCGTCGTCGAAGATGATCACGGGCGCCTTGCCGCCGAGTTCGAGGTGGACCCGCTTGAGCGTGTCGGCAGACGAGCGCGCGACCGCCTTGCCGGCGCCGACGCTGCCGGTGATCGAGATCATGGCGATGCCCGGATGCTCGCTGAGTGCGGCGCCGGCGACCTGGCCCTGCCCGCACACGACGTTGAAGACACCGGGCGGCAGTACGTCGGCGGTCAGCTCGGCAAGACGCAGGACCGAGTACGGCGTCAGTTCGGACGGCTTGAGGATCACGGTGTTGCCGGCGGCGAGCGCAGGGCCGAGCTTCCAGGTCGCCATGTTGAGCGGGTAGTTCCACGGCGTGATCGACGCGACCACACCGAGCGGGTCACGGCGCACCATCGAGGTGTACCCGGCCATGTACTCGCCGGCTGCCTTGCCCTCGAGGAAACGACAGGCCGACGCGAAGAAACGCCAATTGTCCTTGGTGAGGTCCATCTCGAACTCGACGATGCCCACGGGCTTGCCGACGTTCTCGCACTCGATGCTCGACAGTTCGTCGATGTTCTCGTCGATGATGTCGGCGACCCGGTGCAGCGTCTCGCTGCGTTCGCGCGGCGTCAGCGCTGCCCAGGCCGGGAACGCCGCCGCTGCCGCAGTGACCGCAGCGTCGAC
>JBGTIA010000427.1:0-3322 GCA_041745835.1 Ilumatobacteraceae bacterium
GAGAAGCTCCAGGAGCGCCTCGCGAAGCTCACCGGCGGTGTCGCCGTGCTCAAGGTCGGCGCGGCAACCGAGGTCGAGCTCAAGGAGAAGAAGCACCGCATCGAAGACGCGGTGTCGACCACCAAGGCTGCGATCGAGGAAGGCGTCGTCGCCGGCGGCGGCGTCACGCTGCTCCGAGCGGTCGAGGCCGTCACCAAGGTGGCCGACACCCTCGAGGGTGACGAAGCCACGGGTGCTCGGCTCGTCGCCACATCGCTCGTCGGGCCGATCAAGCAGATCGCCGAGAACGCCGGCGTCAACGGCGGCGTCGTCATCGCCAAGGTGCTGGAGATGTCCGGCAACGAGGGCTACAACGCCGCTACTGGCGAGTACGAGGACCTGGTGAAGATCGGTGTGATCGACGCTGCGAAGGTGACCCGGTCGGCGTTGCAGAACGCCGGCTCGATCGCTGCGCTGTTCCTCACCACCGAAGTCGTCATCGTCGACAAGCCGGAGAAGGCGTCCGCCATGCCCATGGGCGGCGGAGACATGGACTTCTGATCCGGAACGCCACGCACTGAACCGAACGTGGTTCCCCCAGCCCAGGTCTGGAGGAACCACGTTCGTTCGTTTTTTCGGGGTCTTGGTTCCGCGAGGTCCGGGCTCGGGGAACCGAGAACGGGTCGTAGCCTGAACGCCATGCGTATGGAAGCTGGTCTGACCGTCGTCCACCTGTTCGGCAAGCCGACGTCGTCCCTCGATCGCGAGGCCGTCGTCGCAGCGGTCAAGGCCGCCGAGGCCGACGACTGCCAGGTGATCACCGCCGCCATGCTCGGACACAAGGCCGACATCTCCTTCATGGCACTCGCCGCCGACTGGCGCACCTTGCGCACCCTGCAGTCTGCGCTGCAGCACGCCGGTGTCGGCATCGTCGACAGCTACGTTTCGATCACCGAGGTCAGCGAATACGCGAAGGGCATGCCCGAACACATGCTGCAGGCACGCCTGCATCCGCAGATCCCGCCCGACGGCATGAATGCGTTCTGCTTCTACCCGATGAGCAAGAAGCGCGACGCGCACGCCAACTGGTTCGCCACGCCCTACGACGACCGCAACGACATGATGATGGAGCACGGCAAGAGCGGCCGCACGTTTGCCGGCCGCGTCGCCCAGCTCGTCACCGGCTCGACCGGCCTCGACGACTTCGAGTGGGGTGTGACGCTGTTCGCCGTGAGCCCCGACGTGCTCAAGGACGTCGTCTACACGATGCGGTTCGACAAGGGTTCGGCGTTGTACGGCGAGTTCGGCGCCTTCTACGTCGGCTACCTCGACTTCATCGAGAACATCCTCTGACGGGAGGGTCTCCCGGCAGGCCTGCTCAACTGCCGACGATCACCGTGCGCTGCAACACGTCGCGGCCCGTCTCGTTGAACGTGAATCGGTCGAAGACGGCACGCGACGGATCGCCGGTACGTGCCAGGAGATCGGTGACACCGCTCGGTCCGTTGTAGTCGATGAGGCGGCCGGCCTCGATTGCGTTCACGCAGTCCTCGAATGTCGTGCAGGCCGACCCGTTGACGCTCGCCTGCGAAAGCTGACGGGCGATGTCTCGAGGCGCATCCGAGCCAGCCAGTACGGCGCTCAGGGCGATCAGGTTCGCACAGTCGTAGGCGTTCGTTGCGTAGGGTCCCGGCGGGTCGAACGGTGCGGCGGCATCGCTCGATTCGGCCTGCGGCGCCAAACCGACGATCTTCGCGCGCAGTATTTCGTCGAGTGCTTGGATGCGCTGTGGCGAGGACGGGTTCCGGAACGCGTCGTTCACGACGATGGTCGACAGCTCGCTCGTGTCGACGTCGTCGAGCGCCTCGAGGAACCGCGTGCCACTCTCGCCGTCGGCCAGCAGCACCAGAACCTGGGTGTCGGAGTCCGCCACGTAGCGGGCTTCGTCGGACAGGTCGTCGTCGGCGACGGACACGGGAACACGCTCGACCACCACGATCGCCTCGTTGGCCAGCGACGCCTCGACCGAGTCGGCGAGCGGCCGGCCGTAGGCGTCGTCGACGAAGACGATCGTCACGCGTTGCGATCCGGTCTGGTCGGCGGCGCCGGCGATCGCCCGGGCCTGCAACGAGTCACTCGGGACGGTCCGGAAGAACAGATCCTCGTCCGGGAATCCATCGAGTGCCAGAGCGCTCGCTGTCGGCGAGCAGACCACCTTGCCCGCCGTCACGATCTCGTCGAGGGTGCTCAGCGCGACGAGCGACGACGCCGGACCGATGATGGCATCGACGTCTCTGCTCAACAGTGTCTGGATCGACGCGGCTGCCGTGGCCGTGCTGCTGCCCTCGTCGGCGACCACCAGCCTCACACGCTCGCCGAGTACGCCACCGGCCGCGTTCATCCGGTCGACGGCGGTTTCGACCGCGTTCGCCATCGGCTCGCCCAGCAGGGTGTTGCTGAGCGGCAGCAACGCGCCGATCACGAGCTGGCCGTCGCCGGCGATCAGCGTCGGAATGGTGGTGCTCGTCGTGGCGACGATGGTCTCGTCGACTGCGTTGTCGTCATCGTTCGAGCAGGCAGCCGGTACCGCAACGAGCAACACGGCCAGCGATAGCGCGGCGGTCCGACGGCTGCGGCGGGAGCTGATCACGGCGGCCCAGCGTAGAAGAGCCATCGACTGCCGATCGGCCACCCTCGCTGTGATGCTTTCGTGGTCCGGCGTCACGAAGAGCGCAGACACATATGATTCTCGCCATGGCCTCCACCGAGGACGTCCTCTCGCTCGCTGCCTCAACGTCCGCCGACACGTTTCGCGTCGCGTCGATCGGACCGGCGGCCGACATCGGCCTGTGACGTCCGCGATTCGTACCGGGCACCTCGAGCAGGTCGCTGCATCGGTCGCGCGTCCTGGCCGCGCCTACTGCCGGTCGTTGGCCGAGGTGACCGACGACTGGGTGATTGCGGTCTTCGACGAGGCTCTCGAGCGGACCGCTCGACCGGGGGGACGGGTGGCGCTGCTGGCGATCGGTGGCTACGGGCGCGGGGAACTCGCACCGCAGAGCGATCTCGACCTGCTGCTCGTCCACGACGTGAAGCCGAAGAAGGTCGCGAAGGAGGTGGAGCCGATCGCCAGCGCGATCTGGTACCCGCTGTGGGACGCAGGCGTGAAGCTCGGTCACGCGGTCCGCCGCATCGACGAGCAGCTCGAACTCGCAACCACCGACCTCGACTCGGCGACGGCACTCGTCTCGGCTCGACCACTGGCCGGCGACGATGACCTGGCCGCGAGCGTGATCGCCGACGGCCTGGCCCTGTGGCGCGCCCACCGCACGCGTCACCTCGC
>JBGTIA010000428.1:0-1512 GCA_041745835.1 Ilumatobacteraceae bacterium
CCGGCGTCGTCGACGCCGTGGTGGAGGTAGTGGATCTCCGGGCAGTGTTCGGCGACGAGATCGTCGTCGTTCCACTCGAAGCGGTTGTCGACCACGTGGGTGATCCCGAGAGCCCGCCACTCCTGGAGGACCCGAACGGCCTCCTCTCGGTTGTACGGGAGGTCGCCGCCGGTGGCGATCTGCGGGGTGATGAAATCGAGGTTCGTCATGATGACTCCTTGGTTGAAATGGGGTTGTCATGAGAGAGGAGTCAGCGACCGATCGATTTCTCATTCGCTCCTTCGCTGGCCGTCCGACACGTAGGGTTCGGGCGTGCCAGACGAGCTGTCCGACGACGAGCTGATGGAATTCCGCGCGGTGGCCGAGCGGGCCGTTGCGAAGGTGTCGCGTGATCCTGAGGTGATCGGAGAAGCCGCGAATTTCGCCGTGGCCGAACTTGTGAACAGGCTCGACAATGTCTCGCCGCACACGCAGGAGCGGAGGGGGTGGGTCGTCACCGTCGCCCGCAACCACGCACTCCGGCTGGGCAAGAAGCTCCATCGAGAACTCGGGATGGGCCGAGCAGGCAGCCTGCCACCACCGATGTCCGACGAACAGGAGGCTGAGCGCGTCGAGTTCCTCATCGGCGAGATGCGTTCGGGTGGCGGCATGAGCCTCGGCTCGTTCGTCGCCGACAAGGTCGACTTCGAGAACGCGTGGGCGTTGATCTCCGAACAGGACCGGCTACTGCTCGACCTGAAGTACTCTGAGGGTCTCAGTTCGAAGGAGATCGCGGAGCAGCTGGGCAAGAAGCCCGGAACGATCGACAATCAACTGACCGCGGCGAAGAAGGCCGCCGTCCTGCTGTTCGCGGACATGTTGGGCGACTTCGACCACCCCGGATTCGAGGACGGGTGATAGGGCGCGCGGTCGAACGCACGGTTCAGCCCGCCCGCGGGCGCGTCATCAGTGGTGGGCGGACACTGTGACGGCATTCCGATCGACGCGAATGACCTCGGCCACCTCGTCGGGAGTGAACGACCCGCACTCCATGGTGTGACGCGGGAGGCTCTCGAAGTACGCCGACAACTGTTGTTCGTCGCGGTCGCCCTTGCTGGCCGGTCGAGCCCATCTCCAGTGACTGCCTGACTCCACGACCGACTCCCTCACGAGCCGCTCACCGGATCACCGAGGAGAACACCATGCATTCGAACCACCAGCCGACGCCGCTCTGCGGACCGGTCCCCGACGGGATGATGCGACTCACGATCGACCTGCCGAAGCACGTGTTCGAGCAACTCGAAGAGTCGGCGTGGCGCCATGGCGTGTCGCCCGGCCATCTGGCGGATGCTGCTCTGCTCTTTGCGGCGAGTCACCGATGAGCGCCCAACACAACCCTCTTGCAAACGAGCGGGACCAGCTGCAAAATGCATGCATGCCGGCGATCACCATCCGAGACGTCCCAGACGACACCCGAGACCTGCTGGCGGAGCGAGCGGCTGCGTCGGGCCGGTCGCTCCAGCAATACCTCCG
>JBGTIA010000429.1:0-1620 GCA_041745835.1 Ilumatobacteraceae bacterium
GCAACCTTGCCTCAACCGGTGGGGCGGATGAAGTCGATCGACATCGTGCCGCCCTTGCGTTCGAGCAGTTCTCGGGCGTCGTCGGTGATCTCGATGTCCATCATCACTCCGTCCTCAGAATCCTCATTCGAGCAGCTCGTAGTCGACGACGACACCGCGGCCTTCGCAGTCCGGGCAGATCTCCGAGTACTCGGTGAGCAGACCCTCGCCGATGCGTTTGCGGGTCATCTCGACGAGGCCGAGTTCGGTGATGTCGAACACCTGCGAACGGGTCTTGTCGCGGGCCAGGGCGTCACGGAACTTGTCGATCACCTTGGCCCGGTTGCCCTTGACCTCCATGTCGATGAAGTCGATCACGATGATGCCGCCGATGTCACGCAGCCGCAGCTGCTTGGCGATCTCCTCGGCGGCTTCCATGTTGTTGTGGAACACCGTCTCTTCGAGGTTGGACTTGCCGACGTTCTTGCCGGTGTTGACGTCGATCACGGTCAACGCTTCGGTGTGCTCGATGATCAGCGAACCGCCCGACGGCAACCACACCTTGCGATCGAGCGCCTTGTGGACCTGCTCGTGGATGTGGAACTTCTCGAACAGCGACAGGCCACCGTCGACACCGCCCTCGTAGTACTCGATGCGATCCGCGAGCTCGGGATTGAACGCAGCCACGTAGTCGCGGATCTCGTGGTAGAGCCGCTCGTCGTCGATCACCACGCCGCGGTAATCGGCGTTGAACTCCTCGCGGATCACCCGCACCGCCAACTCCGGCTCGCGATACAGCAGCGCAGGACGCTGCGTCTTGGCGGCCTTGGCAGCGATCTGGTCCCACTGGCGCAGCAGGATCGTCATGTCGGCGACGAGTTCCTGCTCGGTTGCGGTCTCGGCTGCGGTGCGCACGATCAGCCCGTGCTCGTCGGGCTTCACCCGGTCGAGGATCGCCCGCAGGCGCTTGCGCACGTCGTCGGGAAGCCGCTTGGAGATGCCGTATGTCTTCGAGTTCGGGATCAGCACCACGAACCGACCGGGGAGCGAGACCTCCTGGGTGAGCCGTGCACCCTTGTGGGCGATCGGGTTCTTGGTGACCTGGCAGGTGATCAGCTGTTTGTTCTTGAGGATGTCCTCGATGCGCGGATCCTTGCCGCGCTCGTCGATGTCCTCGGCGTCGTACTGCACGTCGCCGCGGTACAGCACGGCGTTCTTCGGTGTGGCGATGTCGACGAACGCAGCCTCCATGCCGGGCAGGACGTTCTGGATCCGACCGACGTAGATGTTGCCGTGGATCTGGCTGACGTCGTCGGCCGGGCGGCTCACGTAGTGCTCGATCACGCTGCGTCCCTCGAGCACGGCGACCTGGGTCATGCCGGAGCGGACCTGCACCGCCATGAAGTACCGACCGATCGGCTTGCCGTTGCGCTCGCGCCCGCGACGCTGTTCGAGCGTGGCCGCATCGAGTTCGTCGCCGTCGGACTGCCCCTTGCCGCGGCCACGACCGCGGCGGCTCTTCTTCGCGCCGCCCGCCGATGAGCCATCGGATCGCTGCGTCGACCCGTCGCCAGAGCGGGCGACGGCGACGGTGGCGACGGCGACCAGCAGAAGTCAGGCCAGAAGCGCCGCAAACGCGGC
>JBGTIA010000430.1:0-2652 GCA_041745835.1 Ilumatobacteraceae bacterium
GCCGTCCAACTCGGGGTCGCCCGACGGGATGTCACGAACGCTGCACGGGCAGATCGCGCACTCGAGCGCTGCCGCGAACGCACCACGGGCTTCGCGGACCGGGCGGCGGGCGGCAATCTCGGCGCCCGGTACGGGCTCTCACCGAGGGAGTCCGAGGTGATGCACGCAGCGGCCGCAGGCCTCACCGATCAGGAGATCGCATCGGAACTCGTCATCAGTGTTCGCACCGTCAACGCTCACCTCCGCACGGTGTACCGCAAGGTCGGGGTGAGTGGACGACGCGAACTCCGCTCGCTGCGCGCCGACGACGATTAGGCACCGATTGCCGATGACCGCAGGCGGTGCTGAGGTCGACGATGGCCCGATGACAGCATCAGCACCAGCACCATCCTCATCACCGGCATCATCCAGCCGATTCCAGCTCGCCCGGCGACATGAGCGCGGCCATCTGTGGAGGTCGCGCTGGGCGGCGATCGGTGCGGCGGTCGCCGTGTCGCTCGGCGCAGGCGGCCTCGTCGGGCTGGTGAACGCCGCATCGAGCGCACCATCCGACGTCGTGTCCATCACACCGGTGCGTGTGCTCGACACGCGCGATCCGAACAACGTCGGATTGGCCGGTCCGTTCACGTCGCCAGTCGCCCAGGACCTCACCCTGACGGGTGTCATCCCCACCGCCACCGGGGCGCAATCGGTGGTGCCGGTCGGTGCCACGTCGGTCGTGCTGAACGTGACCGCCGTCAACGCGACTGCGAACGGCTTCATCAGCGTGCGGCCGGCCGACGCGCCCGGCGCACCGACCACATCGAACCTGAACTTCGTCGTCGGAGACGTCACGCCGAATGCCGTGATCGTGCAGGTTCCGACGACCGGGCCGGACGCCGGCAAGATCGAGCTCACCTACGACGCCTACGGGGTGGCTGGTCGGACCACGGACATCCTCGTCGACGTGATGGGCTACACACTGGCGGACAGTTCCGGACCGCGGACGCTCTTCGCCGTGGTCGAGACCAACGGCTCGCTCGTGCGTTCGACGCCGGGGGCGGTGACGACGTCGCAACAGTTGGCCGGTCCGGCAGGACATTACGTGGTGACCTTCGACCGTGACATCTCGGCGTGCGCCTATCAAGCAACCGGCGGCCGACCGGGCGCCAACGTGGGGCCGTCGCCGATCACGTTCGCCATGGTGGCCAACTGGATCAACAGTCCGGCCGACAGCGTGATCGTGTTCGTCAAGAATCAGGACGGCATCAGTGCGAACCAGAGCTTCCACCTGACGGTCACCTGCTGACCGAGCCCCGTCGACCGACCACGCGACTGCGTCTCGCGCGAGAGCGGTGAGACGCAGTCGCCTCGTTGCGCTCAGCCGGTCAGTTCGTCGAACCGAGCTGCGTCGATGTTGCCGCCGGTCAGCACCACGCCGACCCTCCGGCCCCGCCAGCGCGCCGGGTCGCCGATCAACGCCGCGAACGCTGCGACCCCACTCGGTTCCAGTCGGCGGCCGAACACCTCGAGCGCCAGGCGCATCGCATCGACCAGTTGCTCCTCCGTGACGGGGACGACGTCGGCGACGAGGCGTCGATTGATCTCGAACGTGGCGATCCCCGGTGCCGTCACCGCCAATCCGTCGGCGATCGTGGAAGGCTGCGGGATGCGTACGATCTCGCCGGCTGCGAACGATCGTCGGGTGTCGTCCGCAGTGCTGGGCTCGACGCCGATCAGCTCGCAGTCCGGGTCGAGCTGATGCATGGCCGATGCGCAGCCCGCCATCAGCCCGCCGCCGGACATGGGGACCATCAGCACGTCCAGTGACCCCACCTCCTCGTGGAGTTCCAGTGCGGCCGTCCCCTGGCCGCGCATCACCAGGGGATCCTCGAACGGATGGACGAATGTGGCGCCGGTGTCGGCGACCTGCTGCCGAGCGGCCGCCTCGCGGTCGGGCGTCGAGCGATCGAACAGGACGATGCGGGCGCCGAACTCCTCGATCAACGACCGCTTTGCCGCAGCGACGTCGGACGGCACGTGCACCGTGGCCTCGATCCCGAGGATCTGGGCGGCGCAGGCGACAGCTGCACCATGGTTCCCCGACGACACTGCGACCACGCCGAGGTGGCGGTCGACGGCGGGGATCGTCGACAGGCGGTGGAACGCCCCACGGAACTTGAAGGAACCGGCGCGCTGTCGGGATTCGTCCTTGCCGAGGACCGTGGCGCCGAGGAGCGCATCCAATTCGTCGGACCTCACGATCGGTGTGCGGATCGCCTCGGAGGCGATCACGTCCGCCGCGCGTTGGATCGCATCGAGGGGGATCACGGATCGTGCCGGACCGTGAGCAACCGGAAGCCTGCTTTCGAGCCGACACGGTCGCAGCGGTAACCGAGTCCGACGAGCCAACGTTGGAGCGAATCGGCGCCGAGGTGCTTCTGGACGACCAGCGACGCGCTTCCGGCGGGGTCGAGCCGACCCAGCCAGAACTCCAGGAGGTCGTGGAGCGCCGCTTTGCCGATCCGGATCGGTGGATTCGACCAGATGGTCGCGAACCGGACATCGGGCGGCACGTCGTCGCGCGCGGCCACCCGGATGTTCGTGAGCCCGTTGCGGTCGGCGTTGCGAAGGCAGAGCGCCCGAGCGCGGGCGTTCACGTCGAGCGCCCAG
>JBGTIA010000431.1:0-2778 GCA_041745835.1 Ilumatobacteraceae bacterium
CGTGAGGCCGACAAACACCTTCTGCTCGTCGTGGTTGATCTGCTTGATGGCACCCGCAGGAATCAAACGCTTCTTTCCGAAGATCCAAAAGCCGGTGTCCACCACGACCTCCTGGCGGCCTGCTTCGGCGGTGCTCTCGTCGATCTTTCCGATGTGACCGTCGCTCGCTTCGACGTCGTAGCCGGCCAGGTCTTGCTCGTTGCTCCAGTCCGTTGACTGAAAGTTCCAGATGTCAGTCATTTCGCTCGTCTCCTTTGGTCAGCCGCCCTGTCGATCAGCCCTTGGAGCGGGCTGAACGGGCCATCAACGTGCCCGTTTCTGCCGAGTCGAAACGCTCTGCACACCCATCCGTGGGAATAAGGTCGAGATGGATGCGGCCGCCGCCGCTTCGCAGTTCGTTGACTGAGAACGACAGCCGATGATCGCCGTTCGGGTACGATCACGCACTCTTCGTCGCCGGGCTCGTTGGGATCGTCCGGCACGTCGGAGTAGCCGAGAACCCGCTTCCCCCAGTCCGACAACTCGAAAGCATCACGGCAGTCGAAGGTGGTGTGCGAAACACGAGACGACACGGCCCGACCCTACGCTCAACGCGTGCCAAATCGCACCGCTTTGTGTGGCAGTACGGCTTGGTCGATCACAGCTCGGACGGGACTATGCAGTGCCCGGCTTGGGCCTCGCGATGCGGCGGCACGGTCGATCGGCGCGCCGTGATTCTGGGGTGCCGATAGGTGTGGTTCGGGTGGTCGTCCTGGCGGTTTTCAGTCGGGCTCGCGGAAGAAGCCGGTGGCTCTGGCTGCGGGTTTGAGTTTGTCGGGGTAGCCGGGTCCGAGCGATGCGGAGACGTCGTCGAGTGCGAGTTCGGTGTTGCAGTGTGCGCAGACGAGTTGGGTGGTGGTTTCGTGGCCGCAGGTGTTGTGGTGGAGCACGATGGGTGGGCCGTTGTCGCCGGAGAGCCAGGTGTCGGACCATGTGGCCATGGCTGCGACGACCTTCCAGTAGTCGCGGCCCATGTCGGTGACGATGTATTCGTGGCGCACGGGCCGGTCTTGGTACTTGCGGCGTTCGAGGAGTCCGACTTCGACGATGCTGTTGAGCCGTCGGGTGAGGACGTTGCGGCTCATGCCGAGGCTCTCTTGAAACTGGTCGAATCTGGTGAGTCCGTAGAACGCGTCGCGCATGATGAGTGGGGTCCAGCGGTCACCGGTCACCGAGAGGGCACGAGCGATGGAGCAGGGCCAGTGGGAGATGTCGGGTCGGCTCATTTGGCGTGGGCGTGGGTTGGACGGACCATCTCCGTCCCAGTCTAGTGAGCGCAGCCTCTGTGTGAGTTCCCATTGGGAACTGAGGTGGTATCGTCTCGCGATGAACGACATCACGCGGTCGGATTGGAAGTACTCGGAGTGTCCGACGACGTCGGCGTCGGTTGAGATCGAGGGTCGGGTTGACGCTGTGTGGGGGTTGGTGTCGGACATCTCGATGCCGACGCGGTGGTCGTCGGAGGTGCAGCTGACGTCGTGGCTCGACGATGTGACCGAGCCATCGGTCGGCGCACGGTTCGCAGGTCACAATCAGCATGCGGCGATCGGTGAATGGGATGTCGTGTGCACGGTGACCCGGTTCGAGCCGGGGCGGTGTTTCGAGTGGGTGGTCGGCGAACCGCAGCATCCCGCTGCGGTGTGGCGATTTGTGTTGGATGGGTCCGACGGCTCGGTCGTGTTGCGCCAGGAGATGCAGATGGGTCCCGCCAGGTCGGGGTTGAACATTGCGATCGAGGCGATGCCCGACAAGGAGTCCAGGATCATCGCGCGGCGACTCGAGGAGCATCGGGTGAACATGCAGGCGAACCTCGATGGTGTGAGATCGCTCGTTGAACGAGCAACGTCGTGACGCTGTCGATCGGGGTGATGAGTGTCGGGGTGAACGACGGGTTCCTCGACTACGCACGCGAGGCCGAAAGTCTTGGGGTGTCGTCGGTGTGGACGGCGGAGTTCTGGGGGCTCGATGCGTTTTCGCCGTTGGCGGCGATCGCTGCGGTGACCGAACGGATCAAGCTGGGGACGGGGATCGCGCAGATCGGGGCGCGGACACCGGCGATGCTGGCGATGAACGCCATGGGTGTGCAGGCAATCTCGAACGGTCGCTTCCTGTTGGGGTTGGGCACGAGTGGTCCGCAGGTGATGGAGGGCTGGCACGGCGCAACGTTCTCGCGGCCGGTGCAGCGCACACGCGAGACGATCGAGATCATCCGCATGATCACCTCCGGCGACCGCCTCGAGTACGACGGCGAGATCTACCGGCTCCCCTTGCCGGACAGCGCGGGGGTCGCTATCCGTTCGGTCGCCAAGGTGCCGGAGATCCCGATCTATGTAGCGTCGCTCGGCCCCGCGAATCTCGCGCTCACCGGCGAGATGGCCGACGGTTGGATCGGCAACTCGTTCTTCACCGACACGGCGTCGGTGTTCTTCGACGAGATCGCCGCCGGAGCGCAACGGGTGGGACGGTCGCTGTCGGATGTCGATCTGACGGTCGCGGTGAGCGTCGAGTTCACCGACGACGTCGACGAAGCGGGACGCCGGCACGCGGACGGGTACGCGTTCACGTTCGGAGCGATGGGGTCGGGGTCGAAGAACTTCTACAACGACGCGTTCGCACGTCAGGGCTACGGCGACGACGTCGCCGAGGTGCAACGGCTCTGGCGCGAGGGCGACCGCGCCGCTGCGGCCGCGCGCGTGCCGATCGAGATCGGCTTGGGAACCAACTTGATCGGACCGGTCG
>JBGTIA010000432.1:0-2668 GCA_041745835.1 Ilumatobacteraceae bacterium
ACGGCTGCGACGAAGTGGTCGACGAGGAGAGGTTCGTGGTCGATGTCGGCATCGGGTTCGGGGTGGACTCCGATGGTCAGGTCGGTGTCGGTGGTTCGCAGGTCGATGTACGGTTCGCGGAGTTCCGGCAGGAAGTCGATCTCGACGAGCGGTGCGTCGTGTTCGAGCGATCGGAGCAGTGGCAATGCGATGGCGGCGAGGATTGCATCGTCGGCGCGAATCCGGAAGCACCGCTCGAGCGTCGATGGGTCAGGGAGTTCCGGCACCGTGAGGACCGCGGCGATCTGCTCCATCAGCGCTGCGACCTCGCTGCGCAGAGCGTCGGCGCGTGGCGTGCTGGCGAAATTTCTTCCGGATCGGACGAACAGGGGGTCACCGATGACCCGCCGGAGTCGTCCGAGTGCGCGGCTCACGGCGGGCGCTGAAAGATGCAGTCGCGTGGCGGCGCCTTGCACGCTGCCTTCGCGTAAGAGCGCGTCGAGGACTCTCAGCAGGTTGAGATCGACGTCCTCGATCGTCACGGCCGTCGCATCGTGGACACCTCAAGACCGTCTCCGACGGCGATTTCGGCGCTGGCGTACGGCGACGAGTCGCTACGCACGTAGTCGAGGTAGTCACGACACAGCTGCGGCAGCAGGGTGGTGTCATCGGCGACGACGAGCGCGCCGTCCACGAGGTGCGGCTCGAGGAGGCGCAGCATCGGGAAGTACATCCCCTTCCACCCGTCGAGGAACACCAGACTCACCGGTTCGTCGAGGTCGGCCAACGTTTCGAACGCGTCTCCTTCACGGAATTCGACCCGCTCGCCGAGTCCGGCGCGTTCGATGTTTGCTCGGGCGGCGGCAACTTTGGCCGGCTCCAGTTCAGTCGTAATAATCGGCGGGTCAACGGCACGCAGTGCGGCGGCAAGATAGATGGTCGACAGGCCCATGGATGTTCCGAACTCGACGACGCGGCCCGGGCGTCGCGCCGCTGCGAGCGCGTGGAGGAGAAGACCATTCGCACGGTCGATCGGCATGTACGCATCAGCGAGCAGGTCGGCAACCTCACGGTCCGAGGTCGCCTCTCGTTCCGCCGCAGCGTTCAAGACAAACGGCATCACGCGTTCATCGTTGGTGTCGGCCTCACGGTGGAGATCGGCCAACGTCGCGCTCAGGGCTGGTTCAGTAAGTGTTGTCATGACGTGAGGATCAACCAGAATCGACGTGACGTCCAGTGCATTATTGTGCAGCGAGAAGTGCGTCGGACGCAATCGGGGTCATCAGTCGTAACTGCGGCCCTGCGGTGACCGCATCGGTCTTTGTGTCGAGGTTGGCGACCGACCCGAGCCATGCAGTCACGACATGGGATCGGCCACACAGTACGCGCGCCCTGTAACCCGTCCATCAGAATCCCACCCGCGCCGCATCGCGGCCCAAGCCGCACACTGCATAATCCCAACGACCGAGTGCACGCCCGGTCATCGCTTGCCGACAGCCCGCAGTGGCCTCGATGCCCTGCTGGCTGTCGGATCCGGCACGTGTCGGCAGACTTGGTGACGTGTCGATGGGTGCGTCGTTCGATGAGCGGATCAGCGGGTATTGGCAGGCGTTCGATCACGACTTCGACGGTGACGGTCTCGACGAGTCGGTCTGGTTGCCGTACTACCTCCCTCAGTGGGCGGGACGCGAGGCTTCCCGGGGCCAGACATCGTGTTCGCGACGGTCGGCTCGAGCTTTGCATCGACGACGATCAGATTGCTCGGCGCGCTGCTCGCAGGCGACATCGA
The DNA here is from genome assembly GCA_041745835.1 of Ilumatobacteraceae bacterium. GTDB lineage: Bacteria > Actinomycetota > Acidimicrobiia > Acidimicrobiales > Ilumatobacteraceae > Sva-07. Next base: position 1,769 of record JBGTIA010000432.1, read on the forward strand.
TGGCTGCCTCACCCACCTCGCGCCAGGAGTCGTACTCACGAGCGATGGCGGCCCACACCGTCGCGCCGCGAGGCGACCCGTGGTCGGTGCCGATCGTGTCCTGCGCCTGATTGCGAACCTGTTCGCCCGGTCGGTCGAACACGTCAGCGAGATCCGACCGGTGTTGGTCAACGGGTCCGCCGGCTTGTACATCGAACACGACGAGGGTCCCCTCGTGTTCACCTGCGACGTCGACGCCCATGGCCTGATTCACCACCTCTGGATCCAGACGAACCCGGCGAAGCTCGCGCGCCGATCGCCCGTCTGAGCGCAAGCACGTGGGAGGCCCTCAACGGATCGTCAGCAAAGCCGGCGAACGGCGTTCGTCATCTGCGACATCTCGACAACGTTCGCTCGCAGGTTCGTCCCCGGCCTCGGGGTGATGCTCTGCGAGGCCCGCCATCGCACCGCGATCTGACGCCGCGCTCGCCGGGTGCCACATCAGGGCCGGCCGAGCGAACTCAGGTCATGTCGCGTCGATAGAGCAACACTGTCCCGACGGCCAGTGCCGCAACGACGTAGCCACCGAACAGGAACGCATCCTGCATCCGGCTCAGTTCGGCAGCGATCATTTCGGGAGTGCCGGTTCCGGTCGCGGTGCCGAGCAGACCGTTTGCAGCGCTGAACGGCAAGAACCGGTGGACATTCGCCGGGATGAGGGTTCTGAGGAGGTTCTCCACGACGAACACCCAGATGAGCAGGATCGAGACCGCCGCAGCGCTGTGGCGCAGGATCATCCCGATCCCGAGACCGAGAACTGGTGCGAGTGCGGCGACGAAGAGCCCCCACAGGGCCTGGGCCGGCATGGCGGAGGTGTCGCCGCCTTCGAGCCCGCCGAGCAGCGCGCCGCTCAGGCCGCCG
>JBGTIA010000433.1:0-5795 GCA_041745835.1 Ilumatobacteraceae bacterium
CGTTGGATTCGGGTGCCGAGATTCGGTGCCGGGCAGCGCGATATCGCTCACGCCCGATGTGTGCGGTCTCTGGGTCTACGTTGCATCTTGAGATTGTGAGAACCGATTCGAGGGGTTCGGCGTCAGGTCTGTGTGATGGGAAAAAAGCAACAATCCGGATTGGTTGCTGGCGAGCCGATGCTCGGTGGGGCGGCTGTTGACGTCGAGAAGGTGGAACGTGGAGCGATCGACGCTGCTGATGTGGTGTTCCGCGAGCATTCTCGACGGCTTGTGCAGCTCGCTGCAGCGATCACCCTTGATCGTTGGTTGGCCGAGGAAGTAGTTCAAGAAGCGTTCGCCGGCCTGCACGCACATGTATCCGAGGTCGATGACCCGGTCGGCTATCTCCAGCGTTCGGTGGTGAATCGGTCGGTGTCGGTGCTCCGGCGACGCAAGGTCGCCAACCGTCACCCGGCGCCGGTCGCTCACCCGACGATCGATCCAGAGATCGATGAGACCTGGCGGTTCGTTGCTGAGCTGCCGGTGCGCGAACGCGCCGCTGTCGTTCTTCGGTATTGGCTCGACCTCAGCGAGCGAGACATCGCCGAACACCTCGGATGGCCAACCGGCACCGTGAAGTCCACTCTGCATCGAGCACTCGAACGCCTCAGGAGGCAACTGTCATGACGATCACCACCGATGACGTCGAGACGCGGTTGCGAGCCGCACTCGGAGCAACAATTCCGCAGCTCCTCTCGGAAGAGACCAAACATCAAAGCCGCGCAAGCGATCTCGCGGCGCCAAACGTGGAAAGCCCGCTCATGGAGCTCGTCCCCAGCGATGTCACCGCCTCGCGCGCTGGGGCGATCAGGTGGCGACTGCTCGGTGCAGCCGCAGCGGCTGTGATCCTCGTCGGCGGTCTCGCAATCGCACAGCGTGCCCAGCCCGACCCGGCCCCGGCGGCACAACCACTGTCGCCGTCAACGACCGAGGTATCAGTGCCACAAGCTCTTGTGGCGGAACTATCGACGCCGGCGCTCAGGCCAGACGTGTTCGCTGTCATCCCGGACAGCTACCCGAACGCAGAGCGGGCGTCAGCAACATGGGGCGGCCAGATTGGTGGGACTGGCTCGGCGCCCGCTGAAGCGCTCGTCGCGCGCCGCGACGGTGACACGATCAGCAACGGTCTCCAACTCTCGGTTGGTCCTGAATCAGCCGGTGCGTTCTCCGGCCCCGCACAAGCCGCGCAGGTCGCAGGCCTCGACGTGGAGATCTACGTCGAGAACGGAACACCAGCGCTCACGACAGTGGTCCTTCCCGGATCGCCCACACTCGCGGTGACCGGGCAGGACCCGATCGGTTTCATCGAGGATGCGGGCGGATTCCCCATCGACGGTGCCCGCATCGACTCGAATGGGAACGCCACCTTTTCCGTAGGTGGCCTGCCCGCAGGGTACGAAGTAGTCGTGCCGCCATCTCAACTGCCGGTCGGCTCCGTCACTGCGGCTACCTCCGTCCCAGACGACGACGGAGGCGACGGCCTCGCGGTCTGGGTGGAGGTTCGCAACCCGCTGATCGGCTATGCCCAGGTCGGCGAACTGCAGCAAGTGGACATCAACGGCATCCCAGGCTGGATGATCGATAGCGGACCCGGCTCTCCCGTCGTGTGGCCGGCCTCACCCACGACGTGGGCGATGATCAGCGGCGCCACCAACGTCGACATCGCCGTGGACCTGGCTCGCTCTGTCACCTTCGTCGACGAAGCCACCTGGGTCGAGCGGTACGACGTCGAGACGGTGACCTACCCCACGCCAACCGAACAAACTCGCGCCGACGTTGTCGTCGACACGACGATCGAGGCCGATCAACGTGAGCTGATCGCACCTGACGCAGTCGTTTGCGTGGACGCCGGGGCGACCGATCAGACGGTGAGGCTCTGCATGGACGAACTGGGCGGTCAGACCATCCAGGCAGCAAGGGAAGTCGACAACTCGTTCGTCATGTCCGTCAATCCAGCAGACACCACACACCAGGTCAACACAGACGTGATCGGCGACGCACTCGACCTTCCTGTACTCGCCTTCGACGGCAGCTACCTACCCATCAACGCTGAGACCACAGCGGCAGCCACGATCTATCTCGTACTCGGCCGAGACAACGCTCCATACACCCGATGACATCGAACGATCGCTCGATCAGACACCCACGACTCCAGCCAACCGACGACGTAACCCAACGCGACGGGTCCTGAGTCGCGGAGCAACGAGTGAGCGTCCGTCACATTCCCGAGCCGCGCAGAAGTGTTCGCCGCCCTGGAGAGCCAAAGGTTGCGCTCAGCCGGCAACCCGTGAATCGGATGTCGGCGGCGAGCCGCACAGAACGCGCGCTCCGCAATCCGGTCGACGACGACGAGCACGCGTGCGAGTTCGGCCCAAGTCGCACATCACATAATCCCGCTCGATGAGGACAGGTGCGCGCGCCCACAGACGCCGGTTCCTGGGCGGGTTCGAAGTCGCTCGCCACCGGATTTCCGACGCTGCGCAGCGCGTGCTCACCGTGCTCCACCGGACCACGGAGCGCACGTTTTGCCTGGTCGACGATGAGCAGCGTGCAGGATCACGAGCGGGTCCGAGCCATGTCCGTCGACAATCTGAGCGGCATTGTCACGCGGACCCCGGAGCGGTGACGTCTTCAACTTGAATGACGCACATCGACCAGATCCCTGAAGCCGTTATCGAACGGCTGTGGCGAGAGCACTCACGCGACCTCGTCAGACTCGCGACGGTACTCGTCGGCTCGACGGACGCGCACGACATCGTCGTGGATGCGTTCCTGCGGGCAGCACCGGCTGCCGACCGACCGATGGTCTCGAATGCTCGCGCGTTTCTCATGCGCTCGGTGGTGAACCGTGCTCACGACCTGCGCCGTTCACGCGAACGACGCTGGCGTCGGGATCTGGCGGCGGTCGGACCAGCGTCCGCAAGCGGTCCCGACAGCTTCGTCGACGTTCGGCGAGCCGTAAGCACACTGTCGCTCGCTCAGCGCTCCGTCGTCTACTTCGTGTACTGGGACGACCGCACCGAAGTCGAGACAGCGGAGCTGCTCGGCGTTTCAGTCGGCACCGTCCGACGCCATCTCGTCCGCGCCCGGACCCACCTACGAAAGGCCCTGCAATGAACACCGACCTCGATCGCGCCATCAAGTCCGCCGTATCCGACATCGTGGCCGCAGCGCCAGACGTCATTGACGACCCCACCGCCGTCACGATCACGCCCACGTCCGCAGCGACACCGCACCGGTTGCTGCCCGCCGCTGCAGCGGTACTCGTTGTCGCAGTCGGGATCACCGGGATTGCGCTCGCCAGTCGGGGCAGCCCGAGCAGCAACAACTCGTCCTCAGCCGAACGACCCGTCGACGCACCGCTGACCGACCCACTGTCAGAAGCGACGCTGGCGCCACCGTCGTCTACTCCCGCGGCCTCCGCTGCGACGGACCCGACCTGCAGCGACGGTGGTGGTGAGGCGACGGTGCCGAATGTCGCAGGCATGGCCTACCCCGCTGCGGTCGACACGCTGCTCGCTATCGGGCTCAGCTTCGAAGTCCTGCGCGAGGTGCCGCCTGAAGGAGAGACCGCTACCGATGACACGTATGCGGTCGTGGGCCAAGACGCTACGCCCGGAGACACACTTGCGTGCGGTGACGTCGTGCGGATCACAGCCGCGTACCGGCCCGGCAAGCTCCACACCATCCACCCCGGCGACACGTGGGAATCGATCGCAGCAGCCGAGGGCATTCCGGTCGACGACCTACTCAACTTCAACGGGTTGACCATTGCCGAACTTGAAGCCGCTGGCAAGAACATCGCATCACCGCTCGAGATCGGGCGGGCGATCTCGCTCAGCATCCCCCAACCGACCCTCGATACCGTGCCGACGACGACCGGCTGACGACCTGCAAACCGACCAGACTGTTCGGTGCTCGTTGTCCGACAAACCGCTCGGTACGGGGCACGTCGGTGCTCATCCGGGTAGCCCATAACACACGCCGCCGACGCCCTTTGGAAGTGCCACCCAACGCCGGTTGACGGTGCCGACGACACCGTGGTTGTGGCCACTCACGGTGGTTGGCCCCATCGTCGGCCGTTGGCCGCGCACGGGCGGCTCGCGGTGGCCACCGACGCATTCAAGTGATCCGATGTTGCAGCTCCACCCGGGGGTGTGAGTCACGATGGCGCGTTCATGGGGGACTCCCGTCCGCGAGCCAAGACGCCCTACTGCTCGAAGAGCCGTCGCTCGATGCGTTCATTGGCGATCTCCTCATCGCCAGCGAGAGCCCCCACGTACGTGCTCACGAGAGTCTCGACGCTGTGCCCGAGTCGGCGTGCGACCTCGCCGAGTGGAACGCCGGCTTGCAACCACGTCGTGGCCGCCGCGTGGCGGCAGTCGTAGATTCGCAGGGTCGGCTCACCGATGGAGCCCAATGCACGGTGCCATGCGCGACGCCAGTTCGAAGCTGTCGGTCGCTTTCCTCCCCTCGTCCGGAACAACAAGGTGTCGGGATCCTGGCTCGACAGCTGGTCGACCCACATCCTCAACTGGTCGACGAGACGTGGCGGTATCGGCACCGACCGGGGGCCAGTCTTGGGCTCACCTGATACGTCGAAGTCCACGTCTGCCTCGGTGACGTCGATTCGCCCCCAGCCCGACGGGGGCAGCGTCAGCGACGACCGTCTGAGCATCACGACCTCCGAGGGGCGGAGCCCGGCGTAGTACGCCACGGCCGTCATCACTTGGTAGGTGCGGCTCGCCGGTTGGTGCGTTGCGATCGCGTCGATCGCACGGCGCATGGTCGCCGGATCAGGCAGGGTGCGAACATCGAAGGCTCGCTTCGATCGAGCGCTCTTGCGATGCCGCTGACCGCGCGTGGGCGGTGGCCAGGGATCAGCAGCCAGCACACCGAGATCTACTGCCCGGCGGATGCACGCCCGAGACACCTTCTTGTAGCGGCCCGAGGTCGACGGCGCCAAGGGCCGACCGTCGAGCGAGCGCGACAACGCGAGCTCGATCGCTGCGAGGTTCTCCCTGGTCAGTTCGGAAAGTGGAAGGGACCATCGCTGAAGCCATCGCTCACACTCTTCGTCCTCGACGACGACGTTCGGCTCGAGGCCCTTTCTCAGATACTGCCGCAAGGGAGCAGGAGCTTCGGGGGCCCGACTCGAGACAGCGAGAGGGACGAACCGAGCGAGTGCCTCCACAGCGGACGCTCGCGTCCGAGGCTGCCACCCTTCCCATTGCTCGGCGAGCCATCGGCTCGCCCACTGGTGGACGGTGACGTCATCGCTCGCCGAAGACCAGCCGACGGGTTCGCCTGTCGCTCTGTCGAATCGCTCTCCACGATCGTGAGCAACCACGAGTTCGGACCGGAAGCGATCCGCCAGTGCTTTGGTCTTGAAGGAGCGGCTCGTTCGGCGCCCGTCGACCTCCCATCGGACAACCCAGGGCTTCGCGAGACGATCGCTTCCGCGACGATCCTGGACACTGAACACTCGGATCGTCTGACGTGGAGCCACGCACTCCTCCTCGATTCTCTTGCCCAGTGGGCGAATCGTGGGAGGAATCCTACACCTCCTCGCAGAAATGCACTGTGAACAGGCAGTTCTGTCCTAGCGAGCATCGGCCTCCGGAGCCATGTGCGCAGGTTCGAATCCTGCCGAGGGCACTCAATGTGCAGATGGGCGTGCCGCCTGGAACACCGCCGACGTCAGGACGTCGGGGCGACGTAGACCGTGATGGCGGACTCGCCGCCCGTGTGGGGGT
>JBGTIA010000434.1:0-3232 GCA_041745835.1 Ilumatobacteraceae bacterium
CGACCACCAGCGCGCCGCGACGATTTTTGCCGACGCATCACGCGCGGCCCGTGCGTCCGGTGCGGCAGCGATGGCCATGGAGGCCGACGTGTTCCGCGCCCAGGCCCTCTCGCTCGCCGGTCGAGACGACGAGGCCATCGACGTGGTCCGGCGCACACGCTCGGAAGCCGAGTCGGGGAGCTGGCACATCAATTCGGTGTTTGCATGCATCGTCGAGGGATTGGTCCTGTTGAACTCAGATCCCGACTCGGCGTGGCCACTCCTCGCGGATTCGCTCGAGACCTCGCGGTTGGCGCACTACCCGTACGGAGTCACCGCCAGCCTGCAATCGATGGCGTACGCGCGCCTTCGACAAGGGCGTGACGACGCTGCAGTCTCGACGATCGTCGAGCTCGTCGACGAGATGCGAGCATCCCCGAGCGACTGGTCACGGGCGGACCCGCTGGGTCCGGTGGCGGCGCTCATGCACCGTCGAGGAGTGGGCGGCTGGGACGACATCGCCGCCACGGCAGAAGCGCGGGCGCGGACCAGCCCGCTGCCCGCCGCCGGACTGCACCTCCTCGACCTCCCCGCCACTCGCGGTCGCGTGCTCCCGGCGCGTCAAGCGACCGACATCATGTTCGCCGTCCTCGCCTCGGTCGACGCACCAGCCGAAGCCGAAGTCGAAGGGGAAGGCGCACCCGCGTCGGTTCCCACACCGCCGACGGATGCGTCGTTCGCGCTCGACGGGGAGATGTGGACGGTGTCCTATCGGGGCTCGTCGGTGCACCTGAAGGCGTCGAAGGGCATGAGCGACATCGCCGAACTGCTCGTCCATCCGGGCGTCGAGATCCATTGTCTCGACCTTGTCGGTGCGGGGGTCGAGGAAGCCAGCACCGGGGACGTCATCGACGCCACGGCGAGACGTCAGTACGAGGACCGGCTGCGCGAACTCCAGGTGGTCATCGACGAAGCTGAGTCACACAGCGACCACGTGCGTGTCGAGCGGGCGCAGACGGAGTTCGACGCAATCGTCGACCATCTCACCGCTGGGCTCGGCCTGTCCCGGCGGTCGCGGCGCCACGTCGACACGACCGAACGGGCACGATCGGCGGTCACGCAACGGATCCGCGGGACGATCAAGCGAATCGAGGCCACCCATCCGCAGCTGGGTGCCCACCTGCGCAGTTCGGTCCAGACCGGCACCTTCTGCTCCTACCGACCGGAGATGCCGATTCGATGGTCGGTGTCAGATCATCGCGCTGGATCGTGATGGCCCGATGTCGTCCCAGAATCTGCGGACGAGGTCGTGGAACCGGTCAGGGGACTCCTGGAACGGCTGGTGGGCCTCGTCGGCCAGGAGTTCGAAGCGAGCGCCCCGGATTCCGTCGGCGACGGCTCGGCCGAGGTGAGGTGGGCAGATGAGATCGAGCGCACCGGCCACGACGAGCGTCGGCACGTCGATGTCGGGCAGTCGGTCGAGGGTGTCGTGGGCGAGGAACGCATCGCATTGGCCGTGGAACGCCGCCACTGATTGCTGGTGACGGAAGGCGAGTGCCTCGTCGACGGCTGCGTCGACGAAGCCAGACTCGTGTGCTCGCGCGGTGTACACCCACACGAAGAACGCTTCGTAGAAGGCCCGTGCGGTCGGGGCAAGCTCGGCCATCCAACGCCAGGCATCGAACTTCGCCGCGAAATGGCGATCGGCACGTGGCCATGTGCCGACGAGCGTCAGGCTGTTCGCACGGCCAGGATGCCGGAGTGCGAGTTCCTGGGCGATGACGCTGCCGCCGGAGAACCCGATGACGTGAGCCGTGTCGAAGCCGACGGCATCCATGACCTCGGCCGCGTCGTCGGCCATCGACACGACGGTCAGCGCCGCGTCCGGCAGCGCCGTTCTTCCGGCGCCGCGGTTGTCGAAGGCCGCTACCCGATGCTGCGCGGCATAGTGGTCGAGTTGGAAGGTCCAGGCTTCTGCCGGATCGCCGAGACCGGCGATCAAGAGCACCGCCGGCCCCCGATCACCGCGGGTCTCGACCCAGATACCGCTCGTCGTCCGCAGATGCCGCGGAGTGGTGGTCGTATTCGTCGTGTTGTCGATGTTCGTCGTCATGCACGCTGGGCGTGAGATCGTGGCTCACTTCGTGAGACGGGTGAGCAAGGGCTTGCTTCCACCTGTTGTAAGGGGTACCTTACGTCACGTGGTCATCTGTCATTGCGAGCGGGTCAACGAGCGCACGATTCGCAAGTTGCTCCGCGACTCCACCATCACCATCGACGATGTCGTCGCCGGCTGTGGTGCCGGCGGGCGTTGTGGCGGTTGTCGCGACTCGATCGAACAGATGCTGCGAGCCTCTGGTGCGCAGGTCAGCGTTGCCGGACGCGTGGCGCGGTAGGTTCGTCGTCGTGCACGGTTCACCGGAGATCATCGACTTCTTGAACGACGCGCTCACCGCGGAGCTGACCGCCATCAATCAGTACTTCGTCCACTCGAAGCTCTGCGAGAACTGGGGCTGGAAGCGGCTCGCGGAGAAGTACCGCGAGGAGTCGATCGAGGAAATGCGCGACGCCGAGCACCTCATGGATCGAATCATCATGCTCGATGGCATGCCGAACATGCAGCGACTCGGCGGCGTCCGTATTGGCGAAACCGTGCGCGAGCAGCTCGACGTCGACCGCGAACTCGAGGTCGCAGCGATCGAGCGGTACCGCCAAGGCGTGGCGTTGGCGCTCGAACACGGTGATCCCGGCACTCGCGAGCTCCTCGAGCGACTGGTGCTCGGCGAGGAGGGGCACCTCGACTGGATCGACACCCAGCTGTCGATGATCGACGACATCGGCATCGAGCTGTACACCCAGCACCAGATCGGCGACTGACCACCCGGTCACTGACGAGGAACGCGTGAACAGATGGGTCGGTGGTCGACCCATCTGTTCACGCGTTGGAAGACGGTGGTGCTACTCGCGGTCGAGGGACACGGCGATGTCGGGGAGGTTGACCCACGGCTGCTTGTGTTCGCACCAGGCCTCGACGTTCGGAGCCACATCGGTTCGGTCGTCGAGCGTGCCGGCCTTCACGGCGATCACACCTGCCGGTTCGACGAGCGCGGAGTAGATCGGCGAGCCGCAGTCTCCACAGAAGCGGCGCAGAACGTAGACCGCATCGCCGTGTTCGCCTCGGTCCTCGTAGGTGCTGAGATTTCCGGTGACGGCGATCTGAGCGTCGAGGGCGATGAGGTTGACGGAGAACGCT
>JBGTIA010000435.1:0-2442 GCA_041745835.1 Ilumatobacteraceae bacterium
GGTGGGCGGCACGTTGGGCGCACTCGGCGCGGGAGCACTGATCGAATCGTTCTGGTTCGGTTCGATCTTTGCAGGAACAGCCGCTCTGTGTGTCGTCACCGCACTGATGACGCTGGCCTTCGTGCCCGAAACGTCCGACCCTCACGACTCCAACCTCGACCCGGTCGGCAGCATCCTGTCGGTGATCGGGATCGGCACGCTGGTGTTCGGAATCATCGAAGGGCCGGTCAAGGGCTGGACGTCCACCGAGACGTTGGGCGGCTTCGCCGCCGGCGTGATCTTCCTCGCCGCGTTCGTCGGATGGGAACTGCGCACCGATCGCCCGGTGCTCGACGTCCGGCTCTTCCAGCTCCGGGGCTTCTCGACGGGCTCGGTGTCGATCTTCCTCCAGTTCTTCGCCGCCTTCGGGTTCTTCTACGTCGGCGCACAGTTCCTTGCGTTCGTGTTCGACTACAGCCCCCTCACCATCGGGTTGGCCTTCCTCCCGGTCGGCATCGGCATCCCCGGCGGCGCAGCAATCGCGACACGCCTGGGACACAGACTCAGCCGCGGCGTCATCGGCGGTGGCGGGCTGATCGTGCTCGCAGCCGGTGCAGTCGGCTTCACGTTCCTCTCGGCCGGATCGGACTACTGGATGTTCGCACTCGCACTCCTCGTGTTCGGCGCCGGCATGGGCCTCGCTGGACCGCCCGCCACCGAGGCAATCGTCGAAGCACTCCCCGCCGAGAAGCAGGGCGTCGCGTCTGCGATCAACGACGTCGCCCGCGAACTCGGCGGTGCGCTCGGCATCGCGCTGATCGGCTCCATGCTCACCGCTGGATACCAGCGCAGCATCGACGACTCATCGACGCTGCCCCCAGAGATCGCGGACGTCATCCGCGAAGCTCCCGGTGTCGGACTCGGCGTGGCGTCGCAGGCAGGCGCCGGCGCACCCGGGATCATCGCCAACGTCCAGACAGCCGTCACCGACGGTTTCGGAATCGCGATGTGGGTCGCCGCCGGCGCAGCGATCGCCGGGGCCGTCTACGTCGCACTCCGTACACCACCCGCAGGCGCCGAGGCATCAGCACTCGACGCATCGACCACGACCACGACCACGACCACGACCACGACCACGACCACGAAAGCAGCAACATGAACAGGACGATGCAGTTCGAACACACCACCGTGGGCGGCCACCGCGTTCGCTTCGCTGCGGCGCGCCGGCCAAGTGCACCACAGATGTTGATGACGTCGCCACAGCCGATGAGCGTGCTGACCTACCGGAACATGTGGAACCGGCTGGCCGAGCGATTCGATCTCGTCGCCGTCGATCTGCCGAACCATGGCGGGTCGGACGCAGCATCGGACGTCATCACGGTCGATGAGCACGCTGCGTTCCTCGGCGAGATCCTCGATCACTTCGAACTCGAGCGTCCCCACTTCGTCGGACCAGACATCGGGACGCCGACCGTTCTGCGTTTCGTGACCGACCGTCCGGAGCGGATCGCATCGGTCGTCGGCGGCGACGCCGGGACGGTCTCGCCGATCGAGGGCGAACTGATCTTCCGACTGCTCGTCAACTCCCGGCTGTTCGGGCTGTCGCTGCGCTCACTCGGTCGACAGATGGGTGGCCGCTTCTACGCCCGAGCAGCGAACCGCATCGGATTCCACCAGCAGCAGCCGTCGAAGGAAGTGCTGAAAGACTTCCGCAACGGCTCGACCGGGCGGCGCAAACTCCGTGGTCAGGTGGGCTTCCTCGCCAGCTACCCGAGCATCGTGCCGAGCATGATGGAGACGTACCCGTCGATCCAGACGCCGGTCCTGGTGCTCCACGGCGAACACGACACCTTCGTCGCGATGAGCAACTCGAAGCGTCTCAGCGAACTGCTTCCCAACAGCGAGTTCGCCGTCATCCCCGACGCAGCACACTACTCGTGGGAGGACAGCACCGAGGTCTACCTGCAACACATCCTCGCTTGGACCGACAAGGTCGAATCAGGACGCTGAGGCCCCGCCCGCCGGGGCCGCTGGGTATCCACGGCAGCGCATATTGGCGCTCGCGCAGACAGTCGTCGACCGCCCATAGCGAAGGCACTACCGATCGAGCGGTCGGTTCGTCTGACCCGACGCGATAATCACTGATCGAAGCGGCGCCGTGCGCGACTGACTTCCGGCGTTACGCGCATCCGATCGCTCGGTATCACTCGTGGCGGTGGTGGTGGACCGGGTTGGCCTCGCTTGGCGTCGGCGATGAAGGTGCGAGCAGACTGTCCGGTGTGAGTGTGTTCGCGAGTCGCTGTCCGGGCGGCGCTGGTGCTCGGATCTAACGTGGGTTGCTCTGTGGTGGACGGGCACAGTCGATGAGTCGTGACATGTGGTTGAAGCAACTCCGCACCGCGGGCGCAGACACCCGATCGATCGAGGACGTCTTGGCCAAGAATGTTCCCGTCGACGGGCTCC
>JBGTIA010000436.1:0-8685 GCA_041745835.1 Ilumatobacteraceae bacterium
GCGGCGGCCCTCTTGCAGCCCGACGGGACGATGGGAGCGACCGTCGCCCGCGGTACGGGTGGAGCAATCGGGGCGGCGATCCACCGCCGGACCGTGCCCGTCGACCACCCGACGGCGGACTCCGGCCTCGCGGCAACGCTCGGAGCGACCGTCTTCTACGGTGTGCTCACACAGCACCGCTTCCTGGTGATGGACCAGGCCGCCGTGTCCGGCCGACCGAAGGGTATGCGAGCGGTGCTACGTCGGGCCGACATCGTCGGGTTCGACGTCAAGAAGGAGTCGCTCGCCGACCGGGTCGTGATCACCTTCGCCGACGGGACGCAACGAAGGCTCGAGGCGCCGGGCCGAGCCGCCCGCGAGCTCGCCGACGCCCTGTTCCCGCGCCGATAGCGATCGAGGCGGCGTGGCCGGTGGGTGTCCCGCCGCAGAGCCGGTCAGCGATCGGCCGGCTTGTTCACCGTCGTCGCCAGCTCGAAGTCGCACGGGTCGAGCCCGCCGACGTCATGGGTCTGGAGTTCGACCCGCACCGTCTTGCACACGTTCGACCAATCCGGATGGCGGTTGAGCGCTTCCGGTCGGAGAGCGACGCGCATCATGAAACCGATCGCCTCGACGAAGTCGACGGAGACGTACTCACGTGACAGCTTGCCGTCGGCGAGCTGTCAGCCTTCGAGCCGGCCAATGCGTCGGTGATCTCGTCGTCAGTCAGGCGTCGGCTCTCGAGCTCCATGGCCTTCGAGTATTCGGCGAGCCGGGTGCGGTGGCAGTCGTCGATTGCCCGCCGGATGACCGTCTGTAGGGCCACGGAACCGGTCTGGTGAGATCGGTGGTGTCGGAGGACCGCAGCTCGGTTCCGGTACCGGTCACTGGCGCCTCACCGGCTGAGTGGCGAACCGTGGTGTCGGAGGACCGGGAACACCCGTCTCAACCGTGATGCGACTGACTCAGTGGCCATGAGAGATCGAGAGGCCGCGCAAATCCTTCGTCGCCCTTTGGCGGGTCTTCCCGATCGCTCGCTCAGACTCGGCCTAGAGATGGTCAAGTACCTGCCTCAGCGGCACCGTCTGTCAGCTCATCGGCGACGGCCGCCGGGCCTGGCTCGACATCTGCTGGGATGGGAGGAGGCGGCGCCGTGCGAAGGCCTTGGAGTTCAGTGCATGCCCGGTAGAGAACGCGCTCGAGCTCGTAGGCAGTGGGCACCCCAGCTCGCCGTCGGTAGATCGTGTGCGAGCCATCGGTCGGCTCGTAGCAGTAGAGCCCGACCGCATCGACGACCTGAGCCGCTGTCTCGGCCCAGCGAACAACGGCGGCGAAGTCCGTGTCTCCCACGACACGCGCAGCGAGGAAGAAGTAGATGCGCGGTCGGCTGGCGTGAAGCCAGGTTGAGAGGTCACCTCCGCCGGCGCCACCCGTCGGTGACGTGCCGACCATCGCCAGCCGGCGTGCCGCCTCTCCCTTGAGGTCGATTGACTTGAAAGCGAGCTCTTTCACCCGTTTGTTGGTATCCGCAGACCCGGCTCGCCCAGCTGCCTTTTCACCCGGGCTGTTTGCGTGCTTGGGGGTCCCCATCATCTTGGCTTCGAGGAGGAACTCGATCTCGCGGTCCTCGTCGCCGGGGAACACTCCGTCCAGATTGTGCTCCGGGATGATGAGTCCCGGGACCTTGCGGCGGACGTAGAGCGTCTCAATGCCCGAGCACTGCTCCAGTAGGTAGGCGAGGACGTTGTTGAACCAGTCGCCCTTGCCGTTCTGAAGGGCGGCACTCAGCTCCTTGCTCTGCTTCTTCTTGCTCTCGTCATCGCCATCGAGCGACGTGGGCAGTCCCGAGTCGAACTGCGACATGGCTCCAAGGAAGTCATCCTCGACCTGGTTCCAACTCGTCGCCGAGGAGTTCGCCAGACGGGCGTACATCGCTCGAAGTGGAGAGCAAAGGGGGTTGGTCTGAAGTACTGCTTTCGGATTGAGAGGCGAAACTCGAGGTGCTGGTGCCATGCGCTACTAGCGGCTCCACGCCGAGGCGTCGATCTCGTAGATCCGAAGCGCCACCGAAGTCGCACGTTCGACGTCACGTTCTCCGAAAGCCCTCGCAAGCTCTCGCCTGTCCTTCGCTCCGACGTTCGCTGAAACTGGAACACGGATGCGCCGGAGGTACTGGGCCTGGAATCGGTAACACCCCCCGCGCATCTTCACGCAGTACGCACCGACGAAGAGGTTGGTGATTTCCGACAGCAAGAGACCGCCGAGGACTTCGAGGTCCCATGCGTCAGAGACGACGTAGTAGAGGTTGTGGTGGGGGTAGTGGCCACCCACATCGAGGACGGGGTGCGCTGACGCCTTGATGTCGGGGATCAGGAGCTTCGGTCGCGTCGTCAGGTCCTGGTGGACGCGGTCAATCGTGCGGTACCAGGTGGACGGGCGCCGCTGGGCGATGTGCCGGCTACGGAGCCGCTGCTGGTTGTCGTCGAAGTAGGCGTTGAGCTGCGGGTAGCGCTCGAGGTCGACCAACCCCAAACCGTTCCAGGGGTTCACGAGGTACCGGCCAGACCAAGTGGCAGACCCGTCAGCAAGGTCGTGAGCCTGGAGCAGCGGCAGGAGGCGGTCGGCTTCGACCAGGTCGGCGTCGTCGGTGATAAAGATCTCATCGCAGCCAGTTGCGACGCCGATTCCGACGCGTGTGCCTGTGCTCGGGTCCTGGAGGGGAGGAAAGCGTGCTTCGAGGTCGGCGAGAAGCGCGAGCTGGCTCGGCGATCCCGCTGGCCAGAGGTCGCGTCCGGTGAACCAGCGGTCGACCCGAGTCGCCTCGTAGGACGGTTCGGCGATCACCTTGCGGCGGCCACGCTTCACCCAAGCGGTGAAGCGTGATACATCGCGATCACCGAAAGCGGCGTTGGCTTCGACGACGACCGCCTCCCCCTGGGGGCCGCTGCGCAGCACGACGATCGCCGGGTAGGCGGACACGTCGTCCTCGAAAGCATCGACGTCGTGCATGGCGATGACGGCGTCGACGGAATAGTTGGCGCTCACGAACTCGCGGAGATCCGCGCCGTACTGGTTGCGCATCCATCGATCGGCGCAAATGAACGAGAGCGCGCCACCGGGCCTGAGGAGATCGAGGCCTCGCTCGATGAAGCCCACGTAGATGTCCGCTCGGCCCCGCATCGTCGGGCAGATCCGACGGTAGGCGTCCATTGTGCGCCGGGAGACATTCTCGAGCCGGATGTAGGGCGGGTTTCCGACGACGTAGTCGACGGTGGCAGGCTCGTGGGGGTGAAGGAGGAAGTCGCCGGTGGTGACCCACTCCCCCGCCATTGACTCTGCCTCGTCGGCGTCGAGGCCGTGGTTCGTGAGCAGCTGGGTGACGGCCTTCCGGGCTCGTTGGGCGTTGGCTTCCAGAAGGTCGAAAGCACGAATGGCTGGTCCAAGCGATCGGAGATCGTGGCCGTGAACGCCTGCCGATTCGATCAGGCGCTCTGCGACTGGGACGAGGAACGCTCCGGTGCCGCACGAGGGCTCCACGAGGACACGGCGACCAAGGTCGCAGTCGGGGGCGTAGCCGACGAGGTCAAGGATTAGTTCAACGACCCAGCGCCGGGTAAACACTTCGCCGTAGTCGGCGCCGGGATCGGGGGCGAGTTCAGCGAGGACCATGGGGTCCTCGAGCAGAGAGAGCTGCCGTGCCAGCGACATAGGATCCGCCTCTCACGAACATGCGTTCGCATGATAGAGCATCGCGGCGTCGGCTGGACGGATCACTCACAGGTAGCAACCGTAGGGCGGAAGCCGGAGGTAATGGCGGACCGGGCGACGCGGGATGCGGGAGCGTTGGAGGAGCGGCCATCGACCTGATTGCTGCTCGAGAACCCGGCTGCAACAGCGCAGCCGTCGCCCGTGATCACGGCGGAGGTCGACATCGTCGACCCTACTGAGGGGATATGACAGTGATCGCCATCTACAGGGACAGGCCTGGCCGGGCTGCTCGAGGCCTCGTCGATCTACATCGATGGTGTGGAAAGGACGGCGAGTACCCCCGACCCCCAGGTTCCGGGTCCGCCACGACCACAACGTCAGCCTCCGCATCAACGGCCAGCTCCACCACACCGGCCTATGACTGTCCTCGATGTCTCGCGACAAAACACTGGTGTCGGAGGGCCGGAGCGCCGCCTCCGGTACCGGTCACTGGCGGCTCCCCAGCTGACGAGAGCACCTGTGATCGAACCTCAGACGACGTGGTCTGGCCATCGTCGCACCGGTGGGCTGAGCCAGGAGCCCTTGCCCGGCGGCTCGCCGCCATCCCAGTGACATCTGTCTCCCCACCCTGGAGTTGGCGCAGCGGGTTGTGAGAACTCAAGTCCGAATTACAACGTTGTACGTTGGGGGGGAATTGCCGTAAGCTTTCCCCCCATGAACACGACTGAGGCTCTCAAGCAGGCCATGCAGGCAGTCAAGGACGCCGGGATTCCCGAGGAGCTCTGGCCGACTGCTCTCCCCCTCGCGTTGGCGGACCTGCGCGGGATATCAGTAACCCCCGCCCCGACTGGCTCGTCGAACGGGGGGAACGAGACAGCTACGAGGGCGGCGAAAAAGCGGGCGCGCAAGCTTCCGTCCCCGGCAAAGCCAGACGACGGTGGCCCAGCCGGCGTGTTCGAGAAAGCGGCGAGTGAGGCGGACTTCCTTGACCGGGTAGCGCGTCAGACGGAAACGAGTGCGGAGGATCTGCGCGACGTGTTCCACGTCGAGAAGGGCGAGCTGCACCTGAAGGTCCTTTCCAAGGACCTCGGCGACAACGACAAGGCGAAGACGATGACGGTGACCGCTCTCATGGGAGGCGCCGTGTTCGCCGGTACCGACGTGCCCAGCATCCCGTTTTCGGAGATCCACCGGGTCTGCAAGACGATGCGGTGCTTCAGCGACAAGCACGCCGCCGAGTACATCCGTGAGACGCCCGGATTCGGTTCAATCGGTTCGAGCCGGTCGTCTGCGCTGACTCACAAGAACGGCTGGGAGACGGAGTTCGCAAAGGCAGTCGTGCGAGTCCTCAAGAAGACTGAGACCTCCGACTGATGAACCTGGCGGACGTGCGAGCGGGCTTTGTTTCGGCGGGGATACCTGCCGAGCTCGCGGACGAGGTCCTCGATCAGTACGTCGAGACGAAGCGACGCTTCTACCTGGACGACCATCGCCCCACGGCAGTGGAGGGCGGCCGATTCTGTTAGGCCGTGACCCGAGTGCTCGAGCACGAGTTGTTGGGTCGGTACACACCGCTCGGCAAACCGCTACCGGGCCTCAACGATAAGCGGCTCAACACGTTCTTCGGCGCCCAAGGCAAGCCGGATGGCCTCCGGGTCCACCTGCCGAAGGCGTTGTATTTCATCTACGGCATCCGGAATCAGCGCGATGCAGCGCATCTCGGCGACGGCATCGATCCGAACACACAGGACGCCAATCTCGTCGTCAGCACGCTCGACTGGATGATGGCCGAGCTCGTCCGTGTCTTCCACACCGTCACACCTGACGAAGCACACGCGATCATCTCCGACCTTGTCACCCGTGAGGTGCCGGTTGTCGAGGAGATCGGGGGCCAGCCCGTCTGCTCGAAGGATCTCGGCGTGAGCGATCGGGTCCTCGTATTCCTGTACCGAGCGGGTCGGGACCGTGGGCTGGAGCTGAAGGAACTCAAGCGGCAGATGCGACACAGCGATCAGAGCAACCTCAACAAGACAGTTAAGCGCCTGGATGAAAAGGGCCTCGTTCTCCTGCATCCGAGTACGAACAAGGCTCACATCACCGGCATGGGGATGCGGGACGTCGAGAGACGGAAGTTGCTCGAACCCGTGTAGACCTGCGTCCCGTGGGTGCGCCCTCTGTAACACAGCACCCGCAAACTGCACCGTCGCCGTTCCGTTGAGAAGCGAGGCAGGACCGGAGGCGGTGGAGGGACCCTTGACGGGGGGACTACAACGGTGTCATTCTATTCGCCGGGCCCGCTGAACTCGGGACTACCGACACCTATACGGCACAGACCTAGTTCGACCTAATCGATCCTCGTAGTGGCCGTCCGGCCAGCACGAGTTGAGGCGAAGGCTGGACTCCGTGGTCGCTGCTCCCCCTACCGAACCGTCACCGATCGAACTGACATCGGGCATTGACGCCTTCTATCTGTCCGGATTCGGGACCATTCCGTCCGGCCTGCTCGACTACCTGGATGTCGCTCGAAGTCGGGCGATTGAGCATGGGACGCCGGTCGACGCCGATCTGGGTGGCTATCCGGTGCGTGTCCTCGGCTCACCGTGGCAGATGTATCGCTACTGTGTTCAGCACGAGCTGGCTCGGTTTGGGTTCACGCTGAGCGATGCGCTGCCAGCCGTCCGGGTGCAGCCGACGGCGATGGCGCTCCATGCGCTTGGGCCGGAGACGACGGTGCTCTGGGTCCGGAACGTGCTGGACGCCGTTGGAGCCGATGTCCAGTTGCAGGTGGCACGTCTCGATCTTCATTCAGACTGGCAGGGATTCTGGATCGAGGCGGAGGAGCGGCAGAACTTCGTCGGCTATGCCAATCGACGAGCGCTCTACGAGATCGACGACGAGCTTTCGGGATTGAACATCGGCGCTCGTGGCGGCGCGGTGTATGCCCGGCTGTACGACAAGACGCGAGAGGTCGAGCAGACCGGGCACGACTGGTGGCCGGAGCTGTGGGGCAACCAATTCGACCCAGAGCGGCCAGTGCTGCGAATCGAGTTCGAGTTCTCGCGGGATGGGCTTCGAGAGTTCGGGGTCAGCAGTCCCGAGGATGCATTCGAGCAGGTCGGCCCACTGTGGGCATATGCCACCGGGTCATGGTTGAGCCTGCGGGTCCCGACCGGGGATGACACCCGGTCACGTTGGCCGGTGGATCCTCGCTGGCAGTCCGTTCAACGCTCGGCGATGGCCGGCGCAGCGCTCCCAGCGAAACGGATCAGAGCGGGCGAGAAGGCTGGCTCGCTTCGCAAGTTGATGCCGGCGCTCGTCGGATTTCTCTCGGGCTCGGCCGTCCACCTCGGCACGTCAAACGTGATCGACACCTTCGATGCGCTGCTCCCCCACATCGATGTGTTCGAGCGGCTGACCGGCGTGTCGTTCCCCGAACGGGTCGACGAGAAGCGACGGCGAACATGACCAGGCCGGACTACGACCGTGTGGGTTCCGTCATCGCACAGGTTCTGGCGCGTATGGTCCTCACCCAACCCGACGCCGACGAGGAGGGAACTGATGCTGACGATCTCGTACGTGAGAGTGTCGACTGAGGAACAGGTCGAGCACTCACCTGAGGCACAGCGCCGACGCTGCGCCGACTACGCCCGAAGCAAGGGCCTCGACGCTCCACGGTTCCTCTCCGACGAGGGGCGATCGGGCAAGGACCTCGATCGGCCGGCGATGCACGAACTGATCGCTCTGATTGAGGCCGATCAGGTGGCGCACTTGATCGTGTGGCGCATCGACCGGCTGAGCCGAGACTCGGGAGACGTGAACCGGCTGTTGAAGCTGTTCGAGCGGCACTGCGTCATGGTGCATTCTCTGAACGAGGGCAACGTCGAGTCCGTCACGGCGTCGGGACGGTTCACTGCCGGTCTACACGGACTCCTCGCTCAGCTCGAGCGAGAGAAGATCGTCGAGAACGTCAAGATGGGCATGGAGCAAGTTGCCCGGGAGGGCTACTGGCAGAACACTCCCCCGACCGGCTACGACCTCATCGAAAGAGTGCTCGTCCCCAACGATGATGCCCACCTCGTCCGGCGAGCGTTCGCTCTCCGAGCAGCCGGACACTCATACCCCGAGATCGAACGCCAGACCGGCCTCAAGTACTCGACGGTCCGCCACCTGCTCGACAACAGGGTCTACCTCGGGTTGACGCGACTTCGGGACCAGTGGTTCCCAGGACGCCACCATCCACTCGTCACCGAAGCCGAGTTTGCCGCTGCCCATCGTGGCCACGTCCCTGGTCGACGCCGTGGCTCCGATCTACTGACCGGCCTGGTGCGTTGTGGCGGTTGCGGCAAGTTGGCTCCCATCGACTCGAATGGCCGAGGCCGTCCGATCTATCGATGCCGCCATCGTGGCAAGGGTTGCCGCATCCCCGGCAGATCCGCTGCGGGACTTCATCGAGCTGCTCGACTTGGCATCGATCTCCTTCGCACGGATGAACTGCTCCTCGATGCGATCCGCAGCAATCTCGCAGGAAGGGCCGAGCGAGCCGGCGATGCGACGGCGCAGCCGACGCATGCCGGAACGCTGGCCAACCTCCGTAAGAAGCGCGACAAACTCCTCCAGCTCTTCTTGGACGACAAGATCACCGAGGACTACTTCGCCCAGGAAGAACGGTCACTCACCGCCAAGATCAACGCGCTCGAAGTCGATTACGACGAAGCCATCGAGGCCGAGCAGAAGTCGAATGCACTGGTCGAGGCGTTCGAGCGTGCGATGGCGCTGCTCCGTGACCCAGCCTTCGACTTCGACTCCGTCTGGCAGAACGCCAACGACAAGGAACGACGCGTCATCGTGGAGGAGCTAATCGAGGCCGTCACGATCCACGCCGATCGCCTCGAAGTCACGGTCACCGGGGCGCCGCCGCTGTTGGTCACCCTCGATGAGGTTGGCCTGCCGCCCGCTGGTACGGGACCTGTGGTGTCGGAGGGGGGACTTGAACTCCGG
>JBGTIA010000437.1:0-3123 GCA_041745835.1 Ilumatobacteraceae bacterium
TCCGATCGATGCCGACGGCGCAAGGTGCGTCCTGTCGACACAGCGTTGGAGGAAGCGATCCTCGCGCTGCTCGACGGACGCGCCCGCAGCGCCACCATCTGCCCGAGTGAGGCGGCTCGGTCGGTCGACCCGGTCGGTTGGCGGCCGCTGATGGAGCCCGCACGGTCGGCTGCGCGACGCCTGGTTGATGCCGGCGAGGTGGAGATCACCCAGGGCGGACGGGTCGTCGATCCCACGTCGTGCAAGGGCCCCATCCGCATCCGGCGTACCGGCACCTGAACCCGGTCGGAGCAATCCGGTCCCGATGTACAGGTCGCAGTCCGCTTGCATGTCGACCTGGTCCGGGTGTTCCCGGACCACATGAGGAAGCTGCGCAGGCGGATCGTTCGGATCCGCGCTGCCGGTGATGCCCGGCCATCAACCGACACGACGATTGATCGCCCAGGTTGACGGCCGGGCAGTGGTGAAGGCCTCGCCCGAGTGACGCCTCAGCGCCCTCGGCGCCGCACGACCTCGAAGATCGTCGTCGTGCCGCTCACCTCGTTCGCCACCACGACCAGTGCAGTCCCGGTCGGGCTGTCGCCGGCCTGGATCACCGTGATGCCCTCAGGCCCGAGGTCACCCGACTCGAGTCCCGGCTCGAACTCGTCGCCCAACTCCTCCTGGCCGGCGAGCTGGGCGGCGAAATCGCGGTTGTTGACGTAGTCGACGAGCACCGGAGCGGTGGGGTTGGTCACGTCGTAGGTGACGACGCCACCGATGCGCTCGAAACCGATGAACGCATAGGTGCGCCCGTTGAGCTTCTCGACGGTGATCCCCTCGGGCTCGGGGCCCTTGTTGTCGCTTCGATTGTCGAACTCGACCTCGTCGTGGCCGGAGTTGAAGAAGTCGGGGTACGCGTCGAGGGTCAGCTGCTCGAACTGGTCCCCGCTGTCCCAGACCAGATCGCCATCGGTGGTGAACACCGAGAACGACCGGGCACCGAACGCGTGGAGCTCGAAGAAGCACTCGTCGACCGGATCGTATCCGTCGATCGTCGAGACCGTCAGTCGACCGAGCTGGTTCTGCTCGACGAGCTGTGCGCGATCAGGGAACTCGTCGGCGCAGAGTGCGTTCTCACGCGGACCACTTCCGTTGGCAGTGACGTTGCGCAGGTCGCGAACGCGGGACTCGTCGGTCAGGCCGGCGTAGGCGCGAGCGTCGCCCTCGTTGGCGGTCAGGATGTACGTCTGGCCGCGGAAGCGGACGTTGGCAATGCCGTCGGGCATGTGGATGCCGTACAGGTTGTCGACAGGACGGATGTCGGCGCCGTCCCGGTCGCTCGGATCCAAGCCGGAGCCGAGCACCGAGTGGTCCTTGCGTCCGAGTGCCACCACATTGGTGACGACCCCGCGGCGAAGGTCGATCTCGGCGATCGCATTGGCCTCCTGCAACACTGCCCACGCGGTGCGCGAGTCCTGCGACACCGTGACGTACTCCGGCTCGAGATCCTGAGCGGCGGTCGGAACGGCCGGGTTGAGCCGCACACCCTGTGCGATCAGCTCGTCCCGATCGAAGGCCTCGAATCCCGCTGTGCGCACGCTCGCACGGGCGACCCCTCGTTGGAGGTCGATGATGCTGATGGATCCGACAGGATCGGTATCCGGGTTGTAAGCAGGTAGGCCGTCGTCGTCCTCGAGGCGGGCGCGGGGCTCACCTTCGTTCGCAACCACGACCCGCTGCCCGTCGGGCGTGAACGTCAACATGTCCGGCAGCGCCCCGACCTGCACCCGGTTCAACAGCTCACCGTCCGTGTCGAGGAACACGACATCACCTGGTTGGTCCTTCACCGGGTTCTCGACAGCGACCGCAACGACGCCGTCGTTCACATCGACGCTGTTCGGAGTGCCCCCGAGACCCGTGAAGCTCCTCACGAGCGTTGGGAGGGACGGAGTCGAGATGTCGAGCACGTCGATCGCCGGATCGGCAGGGTCGGCGTTGACGACGAACAGGCGCTGGGTGTCGGGATCGTGGGCCACGATCTCGGCTGCGCTGACGTCGAACGCCCCGTCCCGGTAGGTCCCGATCGGATCGAGGCTGATCTCCTTGGAGGGCGGCGAGGCACCTGCGGTCACGGAGGCACTCAGCAGGGCGATCGACGCAGCGCCGACCGCGAGCAGCGGGAACACTCTGATTCTCTGGGGATGGTTCATGGCTCGGCATCATCACGGAGCCAGGTGAACGACAGCTTGCCGTACGGCAACCGAGAGGTGAATCCTGCGCCGTTCCCGGCGCGCGTCAGGCCGTCGGCGTCGGGCTGATCAGGTTTGCGTACGGATTTCGGTGGGTCGCTCCACCGGGATCTCGACGCAAACGGTGCTGCGCCGCCACAGCCGTTCGACCACGACCATGTGCGGTGCCGTCAACATCGCGACGAACACGACGACGAGCGGGAGCAGCAGGTCGATCCGACCCGCAACGGCCACACCTCCCGCGACGACGCCGAGTCCGACGAGCGAGAGGGCACTGAGCGGGGCGGCGAGGCGTGCAACGGAACGCGCCGGTGATGGCTGGGTCCCGAGCAGGTCAGTGAGTACGAGGAGATGCCCGAGCGAGTGCCACAGCCCGAAGTAGACCGCGAATCCGATCAGCGGATCGGCGAGCAGGAACACGAGTGTCAACGCCGCCACCGTGACGGCCTCGCGCTCCATGACGGACCGACCGATCGACCGATGGGTGATCGCTGCGCCGATCACCACGTGCTGGCCGACCAGGAACGTGCACCACAGCCACAGCGACCATCGGTCGGCGAGCCACGGCCAGTTCGACGGATCGCCGCCACCGAGCAGTTCGATGACCGGTGCCACCGTGTCGAGATGGGCGACGATCGGGAACCCGACCAGGAGCAAGCCTCGCGACAACTGCACGACGACCTGGCGCCGGCCGGGCAGCTGGAGGTAGGCGAGATCGGACTGGCCGAAGTGGTGCACCGACATTGCGAGGAAGGCGGCGAGCGCGAACGCCGGCACGACCGACCAGACGAGGCCGACGCCCGCCATCGCGAGCAGGTAGCCGATGACGAAACGACGACGCGAACCGGGACGACGGCCGTCGATCGCCTCGACGACGAGATGGTCGACGGCG
>JBGTIA010000438.1:0-3009 GCA_041745835.1 Ilumatobacteraceae bacterium
GATCGTTCCGTTCCAGCTGAGCTGCGGTAGTTGCGGTCCGTGCAGCCGGGGGGCGACGAACGCGTGCGAGCGTGTTCCGCCCGGCACCGCCTTTGGACTCGGACCACACGGCGGTCTCGATCTCGGCGGAGCCCTCGCCGACCTTGTCCGTGTCCCCTGGGCCGACACCATGCTGATCCCTCTTCCGGAAGGCCTCGACCCTGTCGCCGCCGCCGGCATCCCCGACAACATCTCCGACGGCTACCGATGTGTCGCAGACCCTCTGGCTGAGCGCCCCGGTTCGCCGGTGCTCGTCGTCGGAGGTCTCGCGCCGTCCGTCGGGCTCTACGCCGTGATGGCCGCGCTCGCACTCGGTGCCGAACGCGTGGTGTACGTCGACGACCACAAAGAACGACTCCGACTCGCCGAGCACCTCGGCGCCGACTGTGTCAACGCGTCCGGTGGCTGGGACCTGCTGGATCTCGGTCGCCGCTTCCCGATCACCGTCGACGCCAACGTCCTCGACCACGGACGAGAACTCGCACTCCGCGCCCTTGAGTCTTGCGGTGTGTGCACCAGCGTCTCGGGCGGCGCCACGCCGCGATCGGCACTGCCACTACAGCAGATGTATCTGAAGGGGGTCCGCTACGAAATCGGACGCGTCCACGCCCTTGCAACGGCCCCACGCGTCCTCGAACTCGTCAACGCCGGCCGCCTCGATCCGAGCGCCATCGTGACAAAAACGGTCCCGTTCACCGACGCCGTCGCCGGCATGACCGACCCCGCCGTCAAGAACGTGTTCGTCAACGATTTCGACTCCCACGCGTGAGCAGCCACGTCCCCTCTGCAAGGACCCCGGATTTGGCCGAGTTCCGGCGACCGTTCGAACCTACGTGACGCCCCGGTCTGCGGCCCGTGGAGGTGTGATGGCCAGAGCTGATTGGCTGGCTACGCCGACCTGAACCGTCCATGCGATGGCGCTCCCACGATCTTGGCTGAGGCCGCACACTACGACACGCAGAATCGCCTCCGGGTGCCCGAGGCGCGCGCCGCACTGCCCAAGCCGAGCCCTTGGGAATCCCACGCCAGTAGGACGTGGGAACGAAGTTCGGTCAGGCGGAGAATAGTTAAGCGATTACTTGATAATCGCCGCTCCATAGGCAACGATGTAGCACATGCTTGAGTTATCTGAACCGGCTCTCGACGACGTGTTTCGAGCCCTGTCCAATCCAAGTCGGCGGGCGATGCTCGCTCGGCTCAGCGACGGTCCGGCGTCACTGAGCGACCTCGCTAGGCCACTCGACATGACGCTGGCGGCCGTCGAGCAACACTTCAAGGTGCTCGAACGCTGCGACCTGGTGCGGTCCAACAAGGTCGGGCGAATCCGGACCTGCCGTCTCGAACCCGACACCGTCCGGGCAACCGAACAGTGGCTCGGAGTGCTCTGCGCCGACTGGGAACGCCAACTCGACCGGCTCGGCGCTTTCCTCGACGGCACCCCAACCGACCAGGACGGAAACCAATGAGCATCCACACCGTCACTCACGAGACCTTCGTCATCGAACGCTCGTATCGAGCAACACCGGACCGCGTGTTCGCCGCGTGGTCGGATCCGAGCGCAAAGGGCCGCTGGTTCTCCCCAGACGCCACAGAACACACCCTCGACTTCCGAGTGGGAGGACACGAGCGCAACAGCGGCGGCGGCCCCCGTGACGATGTCTAGGGATGAGCGCTAGCAGGGTGATGAAAAGCGCCGACTGAGCGACTGCTGCGGTGCGACGGGTCGTGTCGTCCGCCCCGCTTCGATGCTGTTGTCGCCGATTGCTGGGTGGTGGGATCGTCGGTTGGCCAGCTGGCGATCAGGCGATGGCCCGTTGGGTGTCGAGTGCGGTGATGCGGATCAGGTTGTAGACGGCGGCGGTCATCTTGAACCAGGCCCGGTTGCGTTGTCGGCCTCGGTAGCGGAGTTGTCGTCCACCGCCGACGGTTTTGGTCCAGCCGAAGGGTTCTTCGACGCGTTTGCGAATCCGTTGACTCACGACATGTCCGGCGTGTCGGGTGGTGCGACCATCGATCGCTGAGTGTTTCGTGTTCGGCGCGACGTGCGGGGTGAACCCGAGCTTGCGGACATCGGCGACGAACCCTTTCGTGTCGTAGCCCTTGTCGGCTGCGATCGTGCGACGCCGCGCCATCTTCGGGAGTCGGGCGAGCATCTCGACCGCGGTCGCCCGTTCCGCGTAGCCGTCCGCAATGGTGAGTTCGGCGTCAACGATCAACGCCGAGCGGTTCTCCATCAACAGATGCCCGGAGTAGCAGAGCGTCGCGGCGGTGTTGTTGCTCTTGCGATACAGCCTCGACTCCGGGTCGGTCGTGGAGGCATGCGTGTCGTTCTTGCGTTTCTCGCCATGCCATTGCACCTCGGTGTTGCGACCCGCCGGCGGCTCCGACGGCGGACCATCCTTGGGCTTGAAGCTCTTGTGCGACGCCCACGCCTTCAACAAGGTCCCGTCCACGCTGAAATGCTCCGACGACACGTAGCGGCGCAGCTCCGCGAGCCGCACGACAGCTTTGAAGAACTCGTCCGCCACCTCGTGCTCGAGGAGCCGTTGGCGGTTCTTCGAGAACGTGGTCGCGTCGAACGCTGGCTGATCGATGCGCATGTCCAAGAACCACTTGAACAACAAGTCGTAGTTGAGCCGCTCACAGAACGCCCGCTCGGAACGGATCGAGTACATCGCCATCAACACCGTTGCTTTCAACAGCTGCTCGGGTGGCACGCTGCGACGACCGCCGGTCGCGTACATCTCATCGAAGACCGGATCGAGCTCGGCAAGCACCGCGTCCACGACGACACGGATCCGGCGGATCGGATGATCGGCCGGGATCAGATCCTCGGTGCTCAACGAGGTCAACATCGCCAACTGAGGATCGGTGCTTCCACGCATGAACCCATTCTTTTCGATCCGGCCGCAGAACGCGAGCACTCTCAGCCGATTGTCCGTGGCCATGTCAAAGTCCTCGGTGGTGGCC
>JBGTIA010000439.1:0-4016 GCA_041745835.1 Ilumatobacteraceae bacterium
GCGCGCAGTCTGGATGCGCCGATAGGCCTCCGGCCCCGACAGCTGGCAACGCTGCTTCAGGAAGGTCTTGGCGGTGAAGTACCCGTCCGGGCGAAACGGATTGCGTGTGTCGATCGTCCCGGCGACCCGTGTGGCAGCGGCGTCGGTCACTCGCCGGATCTGCTCGACGCCTTCGACCAGTTGCGCCAGCGCGACAGGGTCGGCGCCTGACGGATCGACCGCGCAGAGCGCAGTGATCGCTGCGATGGCGGACGCAATCGTCGCGCCCACGGCGTCACCGTCGGGAACCGGGTCGGCGCCGTCGACGGGGACGAACCCGGCGAACGGAGGTACCGAACCGGGGAACGGCTGCACCGCTGCCCGCCACTCCTCGAGATACTCGGCCCCAGCGCGATTCATGGTTCCATGATGACGGAGGGGTGTTGCAGAGTTGGAGGCTCGCGGCGCCAACATCGCTCGATCGGATCGATCTCCGTCGACAGCGTTGCCGAACCCGTCGTTCAGCCGCACGACGGTCTGCAAGGCTCGCGGGATGGGAGATCTCGCCGTCGACACCACCGTCGAAGCCACCGGACCGTCGACGTTCGCGTGCGACCTGTCGCCCGACTGGGAGATCTGGGGGCCGAACGGCGGGTACCTCGCGTCCGTGGCGCTGCGCGCAGCTGGAGCCGTCAGTGGACGTGCGCGTCCGGCCTCGATCAACGCCCACTTCGTGGGCGTCGGACGTAGTGCACCGGTCGAGATCTCGGTCGAGGTGAACCGGGAGACCAAGGTCGCCACGTCGGTGACGGCTCGCATCACCCAGGAGGGTCGCCCGTTGTTGGTGGCGACCGTCTGGGGCGTCGACGCCGACCTGGATGGGCTCGAGCACCACACCGACCTGGCTCCGGACGATGCGCCCGACCCTGAATCCCTGCCGAACACCACGGAGTTGCTCAGGGATCAGGAGGGCCCACCGCGACATGGCTTCTGGGAGAACATCGAGCAGCGGCCCATCGACTGGGTCGACGACTGGGAGCATCGAGAGGCGTCCGAACCCGCCACTCGGGCGTGGGTCTGCTTCGTCCCGACCTCCACGTTCGCCGACGCCTGGGTCGACGCATGCCGATCTCTGATACTCATCGATCTCGACTCGTGGCCGTCCGCCGTACGGGCACACCTCGGCGAGCTCGATCACTTCGCTCCCACCATCGAGGTCACCGCCCGCTTCATCGGGTCCACTGCGAACGAACCCTGGCTGCTGAGCGAAGCGAGCGCACCGGTCGCCACCGGGGGGCTCGTCGCTGGGGTCGGTCAGATCTGGACACGCGGTCGGCGCCTCGTGGCGCTCGGCGGGAGCACGCTGCTCTGCCGGCCCGCCCACAGACGTCCCGATCGATGAGCGTCGACGTCGACGTGATCGCCGCCCCGACGGCGACCCCCCGGTCTGATCTACCATCGACCGCATGCCTGAGGGGACCGACGAACACCAGCACCACCACGACAAAGCGGACACGATCGACGCACTGAGCGCCGAGAACCGAAAGTTTCCGCCGTCGGAGGACTTCAAGGCGAACTCCCTCGTCACGGGCCCGTTCCTGTACGAGCAGGCTGCCGAGGACGACCAGGCCTTCTGGGCTCGCCAGGCGTCGGAGCTGGTCGACTGGACGACGCCCTGGGACACCGTCCTCGAATGGGACCTGCCCGACGCGAAGTGGTTCGTCGGCGGCCAACTCAACGTCGCCTACAACTGTCTCGACCGACACGTGCTCGGCGGCAAGGGCGACAAGGTCGCAATCCACTGGGAGGGAGAACCGGGCGATATCCGCACGATCACCTATCGAGCGCTGCTCGATGAGGTGAGCCAGTTCGCCAACGTCCTGAAGGACCTCGGTGTGCAACGCGGCGACCGCGTCAACATCTACCTGCCGATGGTGCCCGAGGCTGTGGTGGCGATGCTGGCGTGCGCCCGCATCGGCGCTGCCCACAGCGTCGTGTTCGGCGGCTTCTCGTCGCAGTCGCTCTCGGATCGCATCAACGACGCCGAGGCCAAGGTTCTGATCACCGCCGACGGTGGCTACCGACGCGGCGAGGTGTTCCCGCTCAAGCCGGCCGCCGACGAAGCCTGCGCCCACACGCCCACGATCGAACACGTCGTCGTGGTCAAGCGCGGTGGTAACGACGTGGACATGGTCGACGGTCGCGACCACTGGTACCACGAACTGATGGACGGTGCGTCGACCGATTGTCCGGCCGAGCCGATGGACTCCGAGCAGCTCCTGTTCCTGCTCTACACCAGCGGCACGACCGGCAAACCCAAGGGCATCATGCACACCTCGGGCGGCTACCTCACACACGTCACCTACACGCACAAGTACGTGTTCGACCTGCATCCCGACAACGACGTGTTCTGGTGCACCGCCGACGTCGGTTGGATCACCGGGCACAGCTACATCGTCTACGGACCGCTGTCCAACGGTGCCACCCAGGTGATGTACGAGGGCGTCCCCAACCACCCGGGCAATGACCGTTTCTGGCAGATCATCGAGAAGTACGGCGTCACGATCTTCTACACGGCGCCGACGGCAATCCGAACCTTCATGAAGTGGGGCTCCGAGGAGCCGGCCAAGCACGATCTGTCGTCGCTGCGGCTACTGGGCTCGGTCGGCGAGCCCATCAACCCGGAAGCCTGGATGTGGTACCAGGAGCACATCGGCGGGGGGAAATGTC
The DNA here is from genome assembly GCA_041745835.1 of Ilumatobacteraceae bacterium. Classification (GTDB taxonomy): domain Bacteria; phylum Actinomycetota; class Acidimicrobiia; order Acidimicrobiales; family Ilumatobacteraceae; genus Sva-07. The sequence goes on from JBGTIA010000439.1 coordinate 2,710, forward strand.
CGATCGTCGACACCTGGTGGCAGACCGAGACCGGCGGCATCATGATCAGTCCGCTGCCGGGCGCCACCACCACCAAGCCCGGCTCGGCGACGTTCCCATTGCCCGGCGTGTCGGCCGAAGTGATCGACGACGACGCCAATCGGGTCGATGTCGGCGGCGGCTATCTCACCCTTACGCGGCCGTGGCCTGGCATGCTCCGCGGGATCTGGGGCGACCCGGACCGCTATCGCGACACCTACTGGGCGCGTTTCGAGGGTCGCTACTTCGCCGGCGACGGCGCCAAGCTCGACGACGACGGCTACCTGTGGCTGCTCGGACGGGTCGACGACGTCATGAACATCTCCGGCCACCGCATCTCGACCACCGAGGTCGAATCCGCGCTCGTGTCGCATCCGGCGGTGGCCGAGGCTGCCGTCGTCGGCGCCACCGACGCGACCACGGGACAGGCGATCATCGCATACGTGATCCTGCGCGGCGGAGAAGACGTCGACGCGGAGGTCCTGCGCTCGCACGTGGCCGCCGAGATCGGGGCGATCGCCAAGCCGAAGCAGATCTACATCACCCCCGATCTCCCGAAGACCCGATCAGGCAAGATCATGCGTCGTCTGCTCCGCGACGTCGCCGAGGGCCGCAACATCGGTGACACCACCACCCTCGCCGACGCCTCGATCGTCGACGACCTCCAGGCCAAGGCGGCGGCGGCCGTCGAGGGCTGACCGCTCCCGCCGATCCGGTCTCAAGCGCGCCCGGCGGCGTGCCGATGACCTTGCATGGTTCCGCCGAATGGTGCTCGCACCAAACGCATTCCCGCCCTCTCGTGGGACTCGGTCGTCGACACCTCCGGTCACGGTGCCGTCGACCTCGACCCCGCTGACCCCGCCGCCGTCGATCTCCGCACGAACGTCGGCGCCGGTGACCTCGAGCGCGCTGACATCGATACGGCTGACCCTGTCGCCGCCGTCGACCTCGACGCGCCGGCGATCTCCTTCGAGCCGATGCAGCTCGATTCGCCGCAGCAGCGTACAGCCGCCCTGGCGCCACCCCCGCCGCCATCAGCAGCACCGCCCGCATCGCCGCCGACAAACACGAGTGCACCGCTGAGTCACGAGATCGTCGAGACGGCGGTGGCCGAGATGGCGGTGGTCGAGACGACGATCGTCGAAGAACCCGTCACGGTCCGCACAACGCCTCCTGTGGTGATCGTGCCCGCGATCGGTGACGTCACCTCGGGACCCGATCAGCTCTCACCGGCTGCGACGCCGGCTGAGGTTCCAGCCGCGGCGTCGAGTGCGGCCGAACCCGTCACC
>JBGTIA010000440.1:0-4418 GCA_041745835.1 Ilumatobacteraceae bacterium
GGGTCGGTGCTCCACGTCGCCCGACGAACTCCTCACGTCGCGGGTGGCGACGACGGCACCCTCGGCGACGACGGCGTCGGCGGTGGAGCGCTGCCAGGGGTGGATCTCGAAGCGCACCCACGGGCTCCCGTTGCGGTCGAACCACTCCAACCCGAACGCGTGGAGCGACGACGTTCGTGCCCCGGTGTCGATCTTGGCCTTGAGGTGTGCGACATCCCAGTCGGGCAGGGCCACCCACTCGCGCCACCCGAGCGTGATCGGTTCGGGGCGCTTGGCCGGAGGCACCCGCGCACGCTATCGCCACTGCCGGCGGGTGATTCGGCGGTGACGTGAGCGATGTCACAGGTCGCCGGGGCCTGGTGACGTGGGAGCGCGGGCCGGCGGTGGCAGGATGAGGCCGTAACGCAACCGTAATATTCGGTGCACCGTCAGGATGCTCCGAACGAGAAGGACACTCATGCTCACCTGGTTCGCCTCGATCTCCGAGGCCGTCATCATGCTCCCCATCGCGATCGGCCTGTCGTGGCTGTCGCGGACGACGATCCGACGCCTCACCCGCCGAGCCGTGCGCCGCGCGCAACGCTCGGAGGGCAGTTGGCGGGTGCGGCTCGACCGGCTCGGCGACGACGGTCAGGCCGATGTCCGCAAGCGTCAGCGTGCCGACGCCGTGGCTCGCATGCTCGGCCATCTGGTGACCGTGATCATCTTCACGTTCGCGATCTTCGCCGCCTTGGAGATCCTCGGCGTCGATCTGGCGTTCGCCATCTCCAGCGCCGGGTTCGTCGGTCTGGCCCTTGCGCTCAGCGCACAGGACTTCGTCAAGGACTTCCTCGGCGGGACCCGCGCACTGCTGGAGGATCGGTACGCCGTCGGTGACGAGGTCGTGTTGCGGGTGTCGGGCACCGACGTGCACGGCACCGTCGACCTCATCGGTTCGGCGTCGGTCCGGTTGCGCACCGCCGATGGTGCCGCCTGGCACGCCGGGCATCACTCCGTCGAGGCGGTCACGAACCTGTCACAGCTCCCGGCAGTCAGCGACATCGAGGTGCCGCTCGACGAGTGGGCGCGCGCCGACGAACAGGCCGCCGGCGAACGGCTCGCCGTGGCATCGAACGACGTCGGATTGACGGGTGTGGTGTTCCTGCGCGACATCGAGACCCACGGGTGCGGCTCCCACTCCGACGCTGCGTCCGACACCGTCACGGTTCGGGTCAAGACGAACCGCCCATTGAGTTCGCCCGAGACCGACATCGTCCGCAACAAACTCCTCGAACGCTGATCCCCCCGGTCGCCGACGGTCACACGGTGCCGGGTCAAACGTGACAGTTCAGCTCAGCGACCGAATTCCGTGGTGATCACGCGGCCGGCGCGTTGACCGGCGCTCGGAGCGAGGTCGGTGACCACGAACGAGCGCTGCAGCCAACGATCGAAGCCGTCGAAGCGGGCGGTGAACGGCGAGCGTCCGTGCACGGCGATGTTGTTGTCGACGACGAGCAGATCACCGGGTTCGAGCACGACGGAGGTCTTGATCTCCTCGATCAGATCGCGGACCCGGACCAGGACGTCCTCGGCGTTGCCGTCGGTGCCAACGGTGAGATCGGCATCGAAGATGAACGTCGGCTCGTCGCGAGTGCCGGTGATCAGCGGTCGTGCAGGACCGAGTTCGTTGACGCGTCCACCGAGGAAGCTGGCGTCGACGGCGGTGCGGAAGCGCGGCTCGAACATGGTCTGGACGACGTCATCGGGGAGTCGATCCATCAGTTCGTGTACGGACACGAGTGTCGTGTGCGCAGCGGGATCGCCGCGCAGGCACAGCAGCAGTAGGTAGCGCGGGCGGAACGGATGGAATGCCGTCTCGGTGTGGAACATCAGGTTCGAGCGTGACGATGTGGACGTCTGCCGATCGGCGTCGGTCTGCGTCGGCACGATGTTCTGGACGATGCGGCCGCCGTGCTCGGGGACGTAGCCGACCGGTTGGCCGAGGCGTCGGGCGACCGTGAGCAGTGTGAGCTCGGTCGCCAAGTCCTTCGCAAGGGGTGATTCGGGCGTGGCGGGCGTCGGTGGGAGGTGACCGATCGGCGCGTTGCGGATCAGCAGCGCGCCGCAGCGATGCGACTCCGAGGCAAACCGAACGAGGGCGTCGTCGACCTCGTACGGGAGGTCGCGAGCGCCGAGCCCGGCCAGGCGGACGAGTTCCTCGTCGAGCTGGCCACTGGGAGTCGTCTGCAGGACCCAACCGGCCGCGTCGACCGTTGCCGGAGCGCAGTGTGTGGTGGTGGCACTCGTGGACATGGTCGCCTCCTCGAAGGTCGGCTCGGAGTACAGCGCGAATCATTGAACGGAATGAACGTTTCAAGTGTAGCGGATGGATGAAACATCAGGAGTCACCGGCTCGTCGATGCGGAGAGGCCCGCCGCTACGGTGGCGACTGCATGGAGGTCGAGCAACGGCTGCGCGAACAGGCTGCACGCCTCACACCGACCGAACGACGGATCGCCGAGACGATCCTCTCCGGGCCGCAGGTGGTGGCATTCGGCACGGTGGCCGATCTTGCTGCGGCAACCGGCGCCGGTACCGCCACGGTGGTGCGCTTCGCCGTCAAGTTGGGTTTCGACGGGTACTCCGAACTGCAGGCGTCGATCCGCCACGACCTGTCGGGCCAGCTGCGGCCGGCTGCGGAACGCATCCGCGACGAGCCGGCCACCGGGGGAGCGGCGTTGATCGCCCGGCATCTCTCGGCCGAGATCTCCAACGTGCGTGCGACGCTCGAAGCGGTCGACACCGCAACGCTCGAGGGTGCGGTCGCGTTGCTCGCCGACCGGACGCGCCCGGTACTCGTGCTCTCGGGGGTGGCGTCTCGAGGTGTGGCCATGCAGTTCGTCGGCGACCTCGAACAGTTGCGTCCCGCCTGTCGGCTGCTCGATGGGAACCCGATCGACATCGTGCGCACGCTGGCGCTCGTCGGCGCCGAGGCGACCGTCGTGGCACTCGATCTCCGGCGCTACGAACGTTGGCTGATCGAGGCGCTGACCGAGGCACGAACCAACGGTGCGCCCGTCGTCTCGATCACCGACAGCGTGTTGTCACCGCTCGCGAACGCAGCCGACCATGCGTTCGTCGTCGAGGCTGGGTCGGCCGGGCCGTTCGACAGCCATGTCGGCACGCTGGCGCTGCTCGACCTGCTCGTCGCAGACGTCGCCACCGCCCTGCGGTCCAGCGCCACCGAGCGGCTCGATCGACTCGAAGCAGCGTGGCAGCGCGCCGATGCGCTCACCGACGACTGACCCCGCGGGACCGGGAGCGGGCTCGTCCGTCGGCCCGGTACCGGGGCCACTAGCGTCTCGGCGATGAGTGAGCTCCGGGTGGCTGCCCTTCAGATGGCGATGGATGACGACCTCGAAGCGAACGTCGCGACGGCGGAACGGCTGGTGCGAGATGCCGCAACGCAGGGAGCGAGCATCGTGCTCATCCCCGAGCTGTTCGAGGGCCCGTACCTCTGCAAGGACCAGCTTCCCGAACACCTCGACCGGGCTCGCCCACTCGAGGACCATCCGACGATCGATCACTTCGCCGGCATCGCTCGCGAGCTCGGCGTGGTGCTTCCGCTGAGTGTCTACGAACGCGCCGGCCAGGCGCTGTTCAACACCATCGTGATCGTCGATGCCGACGGCACGGTCCTTGGCCACTACCGCAAGAGTCACATCCCCGATGGGCCCGGTTACACCGAGAAGTACTACTTCAGCCCGGGTGACACAGGCTTCAAGGTGTGGCAAACGATGCACGGCACGATCGGCGTCGGGATCTGCTGGGACCAGTGGTTCCCGGAATCGGCTCGCTCGATGGCGCTGCTCGGCGCCGAGGTGCTGCTGTACCCGACGGCGATCGGCAGCGAGCCGCCGAACCCGACGTGGGATTCGAGCGGTCACTGGCAGCGCGTGATGCAGGGACACGCCGGCGCCAACTTGATGCCGGTGGTCGCCGCGAATCGCGTCGGACGCGAGGTTGGCCGGACCTGCGAAATCACGTTCTACGGATCGTCGTTCATCGCCGACAACACGGGCGCCAAGGTCGCCGAGGCCGGCCGAGAGGGCGAGGCGGTGTTGGTCGCATCGTTCGATCGCGAGCAGCTGCGAACGCAGCGGGCCGCGTGGGGACTCTTCCGCGACCGTCGCCCCGAGCTCTACGGCCCGATCGTGACCCTCGACGGCCGCACGAACGTCGCCGGGTCGAGTGCAGAGCTATGAGCGAACCGCCCGAATCCCGGCCTTTCGCTCATCACTCCCGCGGTCGAGTGGGCAGCGATGAGCGAACCGCCCGGATGCCGGCCTTTCGCTCATCGCTCGGAGGGGGTGGAGGGGCGTGACGCGGCTGCCGGCGGAGTGGGAGTGGCACGAGCGGACCGCAATGTGCTGGCCGGC
>JBGTIA010000441.1:0-6859 GCA_041745835.1 Ilumatobacteraceae bacterium
GTTCACGCTCCCATTGTGGGCGCGATCGAGCACCGTGGTTGAGGTCATGGTCATCAGTCAGGGTTCCTTCTTCTCGCCCCGATGGACAGTGAGCACCGGCATCACCGGTGTCTCACATCAGCCTGACAGACAGGGGTTGCGGCGGTTGTCGTAGCGTTCGGACCGGATTATCGAGTGCGGGTTATTGAGTGCCTCCGACTGGGACTTCGGAGTTGCCTCCCAAAGAGTGCGCCGTCATAGCGTGCTTGGTCGGTACGCGTCGCAGTGGCTCAGGTGGATGAGGTGGATGAGTTCGGGTTCGAGCGCCTTCAGCCGCCTGATCGAGTCGACCGCCGCCCGCTCCAAGTCGGGATCGGGTTCAACGTTCGCCCTGCTCGCCGCTTCGGCAGTGAGTTCCGTGTGGTGCCAGACAACCTGCGCTCCGATGATGACTCGTCGTCCGCCGCCGTCGACGAGAACCGACTGGTGCCCGGTGGTGTGCCCGGGGGTTGCGAGGATCGAAACACCCTCGGCGATCTATTCATCGCCGCGGACCACCCGTTGCTGTGATGTCGGCGCAATCGCCCAGTCGGCGACGGTGTAGTGCGGATCGGCGTTGACAGCATCAAGTTCGGCGGCTTGCGAGAAGAAGCGCGTTGCATAGCCGTGCAGCAGCGGGTTCTGACCGCAATGGTCGAAATGCAGGTGGCTGTTCACCACGGCAATTACGTTGTCGCAGCCGACGCCGAGCTGAACCAGGCACTCGTCAAGCTCGGATCGTTCAGGCTGGTACAGGTCGTCGATGACTGCGCTTCCGTGCCCGACGCCGGTGTCGACCAGAATTGTCCCGTCCGGATGATCGATCGCGAACCCGTAGACCGGCACCGATGATCCGAATGTCGCAGCCGGATGGCTTTCAGGAAGACGCACCTGAGCGAGGTGGAGCGGCGTGATCTTCGGCAACGACTTCAGCCCCACGCGGCAAGCCTGCCAGAACGAGCGTCCGCATGCCCCCAAAACCCCGGCTCAGCGCCGTGAATCCCGCTCACGCTGCTTGGGCCGACACCGAGTCAAGCCCGAGGTCAGCAGCCGTCATTTCGATTGCGTGTTTTCGAGCTCTCCTCAGAACTGGCGCTCACCGAGCTCATGGCCTGCAAACATAAGCGACGTGGATCTGAAGCATTGGCCTGAAGACTTCCTCGCCAAGAAGCGAGGCGACGGATGCCCGCAGTGCGTCGATGGGTCAGTGCCGGAGACCGAGCACGGGGTGCGCTTCTTCAACACTGACGTCGCGGATGGTTACCTACAGCGTGTCGGGCCGACCCCCGGCTACTCAGTTGTCGTCTTTCGTGGGCGCCACGTCGGAGACCCGCAGTCGATGACATCCGATGAGCACGCCACTTTCTGGACCGCGGTCGGCAGGGTAGCGAAGGCGATCGAATCGGTCTACGACCCGATCCATCTCAACTTTCAGATCCTCGGGAACCGAGATCCGCACGTGCACGTTCACATCGTTCCCCGATTCGACCCGGACCCGGCGCCGTCGATGCCCCTACCGGAAGCTGCATGGATCCATAGCACGGCACTGACCGAGAGCGAGCTGGCCGAGCAAGTCCACGCACTGCGAATCGCCGTCGAGTCCGCCTGAACACCTGACGACGAACGCCGACATTTCGTGGCGCCGCACTTGGGCCTGATTGATGCGGCGCGGACTTCTAGTGTTGCGTCGGATTACCGAGCGCCGATTATGTGCTGAGTCCGCAACCGGTCGTTTTGCTCTGCCGTGCCGCCATCGCACACTGGTCATAGACGGTCCACCCCATCTCCACCGACGGCGGCGACGGTAGACGTGAACACCTGCCGCGCAACTTCACAGACTTGGATCGCCGCGACGCGGTGCTGACGTGCCGTCGCTGGCTTACGCAGTGCGAACTGGTGCGCTCGAGCGTGGCCGGTCGATTGGTGGAACGTTGCGTCCGCCTCGACGTTCAAGCGGAACGTGGCACGGAAGGTGTCGATGGGGCCCGGGCACAAGGCACGGCGACGTTCTTCCGCCGATAGTTCGTTGGCGGTGCCTCTCGACTCCCGAAAGAACGGTCGACCGTCCACGGATTGCCACTTGGGCAAAGCTGGCTGGGCCATATCTGCCCTCGCGATGAACCGCTCAAGGTTCGCGGTGGGCCCATTCGATGAGATCGGTCGGTGCGAGCTGGTGGACGCGCTCGGCGTAGCGACGGCGATCGGTGTCGTCGAGTAGCTCCTGCCATTGTCCGTTGCGGCCTTGGTTGAAGAACGCTCGGTTGCTCTGCAGGATGCCCTGGGTGGCGTCGGGCGCGAGTTCGTCCGCGCGTTCTCGCATCGAGTCGAAACCGGCTGCGGTGACGAGGCTGGGGAGGACGTTCTCGTCGATGTCGACGTCGAGCCGCTGTGCGATGCGGCGCATCTCTTCCTCGAGGTCGCTGAGCAGATCTGCGTAGTGCACGAGAACAACGTTCGGTCGATCACGGAGCTCCCAGAAGGTGGCGAGATGGTGCATCGTCGACGCGAGGTTCACGTGCGTCAGTTGGTCGGTTGTCGAATCGTCGACCCAGCGCCAGAAGCGTGCGAGCGGATCGGTCGGCGCAGGTGCCCGGTCGCGATACATCTCGGCAAGGTCCTCATTCCCCACGGCGCGGTCGCGGGCTGTGAAGAGCGCTTCGAGGTTGAGGTTGTCCGAGTGGTGCGCCCACGAGATCGCAACATCGCGCGGGTCTCGTCCCACGCAGATGTACGTGACCATGTCGTCGTTGGGCAGGCCATCGAGCGGGGTGTGCGACTTGATGAAACGTCGATGCTGCTGGGCGTCCAAGGCCGCAATCACCTCGCTGATCTCACGTGTCTGCATCTCGAGCCACGGCGAGATGAGATCGAGTGATCGTTCGAACGTCGTTCGTTGGAAGATGAGCAGCCCGCAGATCACTTGCATCCAGGTCGTGCCGGACTTGGGTGGACTGCTGATGATGATGTCGCCCGTTCGCGGCGAGAATGACTGCCAACGTGCGCTGTCCCACACCGCTGATCGATACCGGATCACAGTGTCCTCCGCCACTACCCCTGACCCCCTGGCCGTGCGGTCATGTCCCCCTCGGACCCGACTCTCAACCTACGACGCCGCTCGATGATGCAGCGACTCGACCAACACGGAGCATCGTTATGACAGCACTGCCCGAGCTTCCTCGCGGCAGGGTGGGGTGCGGCACCCCCCGCTCGCCCCGGTGTCTGCGCGTCGGATCGTCTGAGTGACCAAGTGGCGCTCAGTGACCCCTCAATCGCCGATCGCGTGTTCGAGCAAAGGACCACCTGCGGCACGAGCGCCACGTTCCTCTTCGTGCCTCCGGGCAGCCTGCACAGTTTTGCGAACCGCAGCGGCTCCGATGCTAGACTCTTGATCCTCCACGCGCCGGCGATGGATCGCTACTTCGTTGAGTTGCATGAACTCCTTCTGAGCGGTGGCGATCTCGACGCCGAGCAGTCGCTGATGAGACGGTTCGGCATGGAGCTGGACAACTCCGGTTTGTAGTGCGATTCCGGCCTCAACCAGCGAGCGATACCGGGCGATCGGGTAGCTCGGAACGCCGGTACTCGAGCAAGCATCCCGCCGACTGGCTAGAACGAAGTGCGGTACATCGCACGCCGAGTCTGGCGACTCCTCGAGCACCCCACCACGCTCGAAATCGCTACTTGACAGACATAGAAGAATCGCCGCCCCGGTGACTTCGGCGGGCGTGCTACTCCGGGATTTCTGGGGCGTTGGTGGTGAGGCGAGTCAACCGACGACGGCCCACTGGGGGCAGGTGGGTCGAGCGGGTTCGTCGGCGGGCATGTACGGTTCGTCGGATCTGAGCGTGGAGTGAGGGTGGGGGAGATCCGGGCGCGGCACAGGGGCTCGGCAAATCTGACGGTGTCTAACGTCGCCGATCCGAGGAGCCCCTGTTGGAAACTGATCCTACGCGCATGTGCGAACTCCTCGTCGGGCTCCCCGCCGCGAACGTGGTCGGTGTCGGTGAGTGGCCGTTGTGGTTGCGGATCTCGATCTCGACACGGGCGCCTCGGCCGTCGTGCCCTGGCTGCGGCGGGGCGGTGTGGCGTCACGGCATCGATGAGGTCGAGCTGGCCGATCTGCCGTGCTTCGGTCGACGAACTCGGCTGGTCTGGTTGAAGCAACGCTCGCGATGCCCGAACCCGAGGTGTCGCGTCGTGACCTTCGTCGAGTCCGATGCACGAATCGCGGCAGACCGCGCCGCGATCACTGACCGCGCCGGGAGGTGGGCGACGTTCCAAGTCGGCCGACACGGCCGCTCGGTGTCGGAGGTCGCGGCCGATCTCGGCTGCGACTGGCACACGGTGAGGGACGCCGTCGTCCACTACGGCTCACCGCTCATCGACGACCCCAACCGCATCGGCTCGGTCACCGCGATCGGGCTCGACGAGGTGCTGTTCTGCCGCTCGGGGCCGTTCAAGCATCGGGCCTGGTCGACGCAGGTCGTCGACGTCGCCCGCGGCCAACTGTTGGACGTTGTGCCTGGTCGCGACGCCGCCAGCACGTGTGCATGGTTCGCCCAGCGACGCGTCGAGTGGTGCGAGTCGATCCGTTGGGCGACGCTGGATCTGTCAGGGCCGTATCGGGCCGTGTTCGACACGATGCTCCCGCACGCCGTCCAGATCGCCGATCCGTTCCACGTCGTGAAGCTCGCCAACTTCGTGCTGGATGAGACCCGCCGCCGCGTGCAGAACGAGACATGCGGGCATCGCGGTCGCAAGACCGATCCGCTCTACCGGATCCGCAAACTGATGACCATCGCCCACGAACGCTTCGACGACACCAACGACGCCAAGCTGCGCGGGCTGCTCGACGCCGGCGACCCCGGCGGCCAGGTCCGCACTGCATGGCATGCCAAAGAAGTCGTCCGCGAGATCTACACGATCGAGGACCCGGCCGTGGCGGGCGAGTTCGTTGCTCAGCTCGGCATCGACCTCCAAGACGACTCCTGCCCGCCCGAGGTGCAACGCCTCGGGCGCACCATCGTGCGCTGGCGGCATCAGATCGCCGCCTGGCACCAGGCCCGTCACACCAACGGACCGACCGAAGCCGTCAACAACCTGATCAAGCGCATCAAGCGGGTCGCGTTCGGGATCACGAACTGGACGAACTACCGCACCCGAGCCTTGCTCTACGCCGGTCGACCCAACTGGTCGCCGCTCGAAACTCCACGCTGAAATCCGAAGCGCCGGTAAGTGTCATCGCACGTCCCCACCTGCCGCAGTCAGCCCATGCCCGTGACCGTTCGCCTCCTCGCCCCATCCGAATGGCCGCTGTGGCGGGATGTCTCCCTGCAGTCACTAGCTGACTCGCCCGACGCCTTCCGCCCGACGCTCGCCGAATCGATAGATCAACCCGAAGAGTTCTGGCGAGGGACGGTCGTGCCGACCGTCGAGCACGAACCCTTCAACCTCTGGATTGCCGTCAACGGCGATGACCCCGTCGGCAAGGTGTTTGCCCGGACCGACGAGGAGCGCACAACTGTCTACATCGGCGCAATGTGGGTCGCTCCTGACCTGCGGGGCGCAGGAAATGGCAGGCGTCTGATGCAAGCAGCTGAGGAGTGGGGCAAGGATAGTGGCGTCACCCGATCTGAGCTCTGGGTGACGGAAGCGAACCAGGCAGCAGTCGATTTCTACGAGTCACTGGACTACCTGCCCACAGACGACACCCAGATGCTGCGCGAGGGGTCCAAATTGGTCGTCCGCAAGCTGCAGAAGACGTTCTGATCAGGCGCTCCCGCGCCGATTCCCGGCGGCACGCGACACTCTGGGCCGAAGTACGTCACTGCGTTCGCGACCTCGAGGCGGAGCCAGAGCTGTCGCACGGATCCCGGTTGCTCGCCGACCGAGGTCTCGCGGGCGTCAGGGTTCCCGCCGATCCCAACGTCCGGCTGCCCTACGAGTGCCGATCGGGCACGCCGATATCACTCATGCCGGCGGTTCCGCCGATCCGTCTGGGTACGGCACCTCCGATCGCCGGCCGACCACTCGTAATCGCGGCGCAGAACGCTCCGGAGGGCGCCCGGGAATCGGCGCACTGTGGCACGTCGACCGGACCAACGAGTAGCTCGTAACGCGACCACGATCCGTGACCGCCTGGTAGGACATCAAGGTTGTTATCGAGTGCTCGGCTTGGGCCGCGATGCGGCGCGAGCAGATTCGGTCGGGCCGGCTTATCGAGCGCTGGTTATCGTGCGGCGATCGGTCGTCATCCGACATCGCGCATGGGAATCGTTGCGACGACGGGCCGACCCGCCCGCATCGACGCGAGGGTCGGGGCGGGTGTGGCTCAACGACGCGTCGTTCGTTGGCCCAGGCGGTGAGCTGGTGGCGGTTGGAGTGTTCCAGTTTCCGGGGCACGGAGGAGACGTGACTCTCGATTGTCTTGATGGACCCTCGAACCAACCTGAGACACAGCACTTGGTCGACCGGCAAGCCAACTTGGGCGAGGGCGAATCAAGACCTTGCATGGTTCGGGTATGGCCCGACACAGCGATCCAACGCCGCGACACCTTCGCACAGAACCACTGGCCAACTATCGGAGCCGGCGTGCGTCACCAGGTAGTTGGCCTACCTATGCAATGCGCTCGTTGAGCATGTTCACGAAACCTTCGGAGTTGAGCTGAACCTTCCACTCGTACACCCGAGTGCCGACCTGCACGCTCACAGTGTCTCGGCCCATTCGTTTGCGGTCGTGGTGCACCGAGGCGATGGACCGGAAGGGGATGAACTGGCGGTCGTCCTTGCCGAAGGTTCGCTTCATGACACGCTCCACGCCTTTGTCGGTGATGGTGACGGT
>JBGTIA010000442.1:0-4035 GCA_041745835.1 Ilumatobacteraceae bacterium
CGCCGCCGCCTTCCTCGCTCTCGCTGCCGCAGGCGTCACCGGATCAGCCTGGCTGCTGGTCGCTGGCTACGCCGCCCACGGCTTCAAGGACCTCTGGCAACACCGAACCCGATTCGTCGCCGGCACCCGGTGGTGGCCCCCGTTTTGCGCCGCCGTCGACTTCCTGGTGGCGGCGATCCTGGCCGTTGGCGTCGTATACGGGATGTCCTTCCATTGACCACTCCGGCGCAACAGGCTCCCGGCGCATGCCACTGCCCCTGCTGGCACGGCCGGCACGCCGCTGTGGGGATTGATCTACGGCCACTCGAGCAACACGCCCTCACACACGGTGAGATTGGTACCGGAACTAGCGCCGTGCGCGTCGCATTTGTACGTCGGGGCGAGCGCCTTCGGCAAGGTTTCGGCGTGGGCGCCCGCCGGGTCGCGCGATCGGCGCATACTTCGCCGAAGTCGGGTTACAGCGCTCCCGTTATGGCCGATACCCCGCAGTTGCCTGGCTGCGATGAAGGTTCGGCGTAGCGACTGACGTGACGGCACGCAGTATGCCGTGCACACGAGTTCCGACGGCCCGCACTACTTCAACCTGGAGCTGCCATCGGCATAGTCACTTGGACGAACGAGCAGCTACGTGAACTCTCGCCTGGCTGGCGAGGCAAGAGATCCTGTGGGTTCGAGTGCAGCGGCGACGTTTACGCGCACACTGGCGGTGCCAGCGAAGTCGAAGACAGCGGAACGGTATGACACATGTCTAGGACACGGGCCCAGGGGTTTTGTCGAGCATGCAAACAGGCGAGCGATGGACATGGTCCTGCCCCCGCCACTACGAAAGCCCTGGTAGATCGCAAGAACGACCAGGGCTTTCTCGCGTCGGTCATGCCGCCTGCCGAGCCGCTCGACGAACTCGTCGCCATGCTCCGGACCGTTTCGACCGCCGAACCTTCAACCACGTTGTCTGGCCCGGGTGGGCAGCACCTGATCCTGCCTGCGGAGGTTTTCGAGGTGCTCCGGGACATCGTCGAGGCGATGGCGGCAGGGCAGGCCGTCACCATCGCACCCGTCCATCAGCGACTCACGACGCAGGAAGCGGCGGACCTGATGGGTGTAAGTCGCCCGACACTCGTAAAGCTCCTCGAAGCTGGCGAGATCCCTTTCGAACAACCTCGTCGACATCGCCGGGTCCGACTGGCCGATGTGCTCGCGTATCGGGAACGCAGTTCGCTCGAACGCCGAGCTGCGCTCGATCGGATGGTGGCGATCGCCGACGAGGCCGACATGTACGAGCGGACTGCGACTCCAAAGCGCACACGGTGACGGACGGTGCCGTTCGCCGTCGTGCTCGATACGTGCGTGATCTACCCGGCCCACCTGCGTGACACCCTGGTCCGCCAAGCGGAGCGTGGGTTGTACCGAGCGCTCTGGTCCGACGAAATCCTCGTCGAACTGCAGCGGAATCTCGTCCAGGATGGCTTCGGTGTCGACTCGGTCGACCGACTTCTGATCGAAATGCGCCGGGCGTTTCCCGATGCAGTGATCGGCGGCTATCGATCGCTCTTCGACGGCCTGACATGTGATCCCAAGGACAGGCACGTGCTTGCCGCAACCGTGCGCGCCGACGCCGCTGCCATCGTGACTTTCACATTCGCGACTTCCCCGCGGCGAGTGTGGACCCGTTCGAGATCGACGTCATCGATCCAGATACGTTCCTGCTCGACCAACTCGACCTCGCTCCGGGTGCCGTGCTCGACGAACTCCGTCGGCAAGCGACGGCGAACCAGCGGGAACCGAAGACGCTGGCGGGCCTGCTGGACGCGCTGGCGCTCGCAGGTGTCCCATCCTTCGCCGACGAAGTCCGTCGACGGGTCGCCTGACTCGTACGTTGTCCAGCGCCTGATGACGATCCGAATCGCAACGTGGAATCTGGAGTGGGCGAAGCCCGGTACGGAAGGCCACGATCGTGCGCTCGCGGAGCTAGATCGACGTCACCGATCGCACGATCACCGTGCTCGAGTGTCGACCGCCATGGCGAAAGGACTTCGGTACCGAGTGGACTCGGTTCCCGATCTGCCGCTTCCGCTATACGAAGGCCCGCAAGGAGTGGTCGCTGTACTGGCGCGACCGGAACCTGAAGTTCCACGAATACGACCTTGCGGCATCGACGCCACACCTCGACGAACTGATCGAGGAAGTGAAGCTCGACCGCACCGGGATCTTCTGGGGCTGACCGGTCAACCAGACATCGGCGGCTGATCGGCGGTGCTCGTCGCAGAGGAACTGGCCGGGCCCGCCCGAATGATGCGGGCGATGGCATCGGTGTCGATCGGGCGGAAGCCAGTCGCATCGACGCCGACGTTGATCATCCGGCCGGTCTGCACCCAGCGATCGTGGACGTGGCCGTGCAGCAGCCAGTCGCCCTTGTCGATGGGTCGATGCGCGACATACCGGTCGCGTCGCTGGCTGTCGCCGCGGTAGGGAAAGTGGCACACGACGACACGCGTCTTGCCGACGTCGACGCGTGTCGATCCCTGCACGATGTCGTCGAAGCCGACGTCGATGTATCGCTCGGTCCATCCGTCGGCTCGGCGCCCATGCCCGGCCCAGCAACGATCGTGGTTGCCGGCGACGAGGATCTTGCGGCCGTGCAGCGTTGACACGATCGGGACTGTGTCGGCGATCTTGCCGAGCGCGAAGTCGCCGACGACCCAGACGGTGTCCTTCGGTGCAACTGCTTCGTTGCAGTTCTCGATGAGAGCGTTGTTCATTGCGTCGACGGCGTCGAACGGCCGGTTGCAGTAGTCGATGATGTCGCGATGGCCGAGATGGAGGTCGGCGGTGAACCATGTCGTCACGGCTCGACCTCCATTCCGACGTCACAGTGCGGCCTCGCTCGGTGGGCCCGGTCGTTGCGGTCGGCGGCCAGCAGATGTCGAGCGTGTCGAGGTCGAAGACCAGCCAGCCGCCGGCGGTGTCGCCGTCGCAGCTGAGCCCGATCACGCGCGTCGACTGCCATGTGAGCGCACCGGTCTGTTCCGTCGCTGAGCGATCGATCCAGGACAGAGCGGTGTCATGTGCGTGGTGCCAGTGACCGTGGAACACGAGTCGAGGCTGCGTTGCCTCCACGGCGGTAGCGATCGTTGACCGGGCCTCGTCGGCCCGGATCTGATCCTCGGCCGGTAGACGACTCGCCGCCAGATCGAGCCCGGCGGGAGCGTCGTGCGTGATGAGCACGTCGAGCGGATCGTCACCCAGACGCGCGAGGTCGGAGTGATCCGGCATTTCGTCCGGCCACCAGTCGATGCCGTGAATGCGGTCGCGCCAGTCGACCGAGAACGCGCCGCCGAGGAACCCGCACTCCAGACCTCCGAGAGCGATCCGGGCGCCGCGCGGAATGTACGACACGTGATCGGTCAGGGCGACCGGAGTGCCGCTCTCGCGATGCTTGGCCAGCGCGAAGTGGTCGTCGTGATTTCCGTCGATGAACCAGAACTCGACGCCGTGACGCGCGCACGCAGTATCGACGGCCGTGAGGAACCGAGGCCCGTCGGCATGGTCCGGGAAGTAGCCGAAGTCGCCGACCTGGATCACGACCGGGCAGTCCTGCTCGGCCGCCGTGCGGACGAGCCCCTCGACCCACGCCGTGTTGCCGTGGGTGTCGCCAGCCACGAGCACGCGACGAACATCGTCTCGTGAAGTGATCGCAGCGTCCATACAACCAGTGTGACCACCGAGACCTTCAGACCGTGGACCAGTTTCGGGTAGCGGACCGAGTACACGGCAGAAATCAAACGATCGTTGCGAAAATGCGTTGGGTCGCCCGACGATCGACGAACGCACCCATGAGCCGCGAGGGTGAGCACAACCCTTCTGCCTCATGAAGAGCCATCAGTGGCCGATGTACAACTGATGGAGAAGTTGATGGAGATTCGTCGGGACGACCGGTGTGCTGTGTGCCGGATCGAACTCCCGGCAGGAACTGTGGCGTATTGGATTCGCACAGAACGGATCGTTCGGTGCGTCCAGTGCAACACCGCTGGAGCC
>JBGTIA010000443.1:0-11366 GCA_041745835.1 Ilumatobacteraceae bacterium
CTGGCCCCTGCGGGCCAGCCGGGCCGGCCCCTCCACCTCCGCCGACAACCATGTAACCGACGACATCGACCAGCAGGTCTGCGGTCGGTCCGTCGGCCCCGTAGGCGTCATAGGTGAGATCGATCTGCCCCGCATTCGAACCCGAGGTCGGCAACCCGACCTGCACCGAATTCGGGACCACCTCTCCGGCATTGAAGTTCAGCGACGACGTCGACGGCGCACCCGTTGCATCCCCCGGTCGAACCGACACGAACCCTGCCGCAGTTGGTGCGACCACCGTGACGTTCAACAACACCCCCGTCGCACCCACGGGCACCACTTCCGGCACCCCCGTCGGGGTCGGCACCGCACCCGTCACCTGCAACTTGCGCGAAACCCGCGACACGAATGGCCCCGCCAAGCCGCCGTCGACACGCGTGTCGAGGATGCGGACCGGGTCGATGGTCACCACCGACGACGCCGGACTGGATGCGGCCTGTACCGCGAAGATCCCGCCACCTCCGAAGATGATTGCGATTGCAGCACCAATCGCCGCCCAACGCGACCTCCACAGACCCCAACGATCACCAGCAACCATGGCAGCCCCCTTTGATCTGCGGGACCCCTCGTTGGACCCCGTCGAAACACTAGGCCGCGCGTTGCATCGAGTCGCCCTCGGATGATGGGAGGCTCTCGCGTACCAGTATTCAGTTGCCTCCGGCAGGGCATATGGAGTGACCCCCGGGTGACGGACACCTACTGTGAGGCGGGCGTGCCCGTTTCGAAAGGAGTCCAGATGCCTCATCCTCATCCACCGGAGTTCCGCCAGCGTGCTGTCGAGTTGGATCGGCTTCGAGAGCAATCGATCCCGAGGATCGCGGCGGTCTCGCAATCTCGGAGTCGGTTCTGCAGAACTGGATGGAAAAAGCCGACATCGACGACGGCCGTCTCCTCTGTTTGTCGAGCGAGAAGCTGGTGCCGTTGCGTCGCAAGAACCGTGTGTTCGAGCTTGGGGTCGAGATCCTCGAGCGCGCCAGCGCCTACTTCACTCGGGAGAATGTCCTGCCGGAATGACCTACGCCTTCTTCGCGGACTGGTGTGCCGATCTGCCGGTCGATGCGTGCTTTCGCACGAATAAGGTGTCTGATCGGCTTTCTTCGCATGTCGTCGCGCCCAGGCGAACCCGACCGAGCGGATGCTTGCCGATCGCGAACTGGGCGACCTCGTTGCCAAGATCCACGAGCAGAGCTTCGGCACCTACGGCACACGGCGGGTGACCGCCGAGCTGCGACTCGGGCTCGGCCGTAGTTGAACCACGAACGGGTCGAGCGGGTGATGCGCGAGCGTGGCCTGCTTGGCGTCACCCGCCACCGGCGATCCAAGGGCTGCGCCCGATCACGAACCACCGATGAGCGCTCCGATGATCTCATGCATCGCCAGTTCCACCTCGGCGGCCAGACCGACTGTGGGTTCGAGATGTCACCCAGCACCGCACCGGCGAAGGCTGGGTCTACCTCGCAAAAGTCATCGACGCCTCGTCGCATCGTGTCGGGGGCTGGTCGATCGCCGCTCACATGCGCTCCGAGCTGGCGCTGACGCGATCGACATGGCCACCTGGCGGCGCCGGTCACCCAGCGGCGCGATCGCCAACAGCACTACCGCCACCGCATCAAACCCACCATCGGCGGCGCCCACATCCTCGACAGCGTCCTCGGTGCCAACCCACCGTCACCGGACAAGTGAATAGACTCACGGCCATGGCCGACCCTGGTCTCCGTCACATCGACATCGACTCGCTCGTTGACGACATGCGTCCACCGACGGAGGACGACGTACCGATGACGTCGGACTGGCAACCCTTGGACACCAAGGACAAGCTGCTCGCCTACCTCAACCAAATCAACGAGGCCCGCGAACAAACCCGTGCCGGCTGAGCCACCACGGTTCGATCCCGAACGACTCCTCGAAGTGCTCGACCGCCACCGGGTCGACTACATCATGGTCGGAGGCTTCGCCTCCCAACTCCACGGAGCACGACGCCAGACCTACGACATCGACTTCGTCCCCGCCGCGACCGAAGCCAACGATGACCGCCTCTCGTCCGCTCTGCGCGAACTCGGCGCCCGTCTTCGAGTCGCAGGCCTCACCGACGAAGAATCCCGCCATCTCCTCATCACCATCGACGCCGCCACGTTGCGAGCTTTCGGCAGTACCACCTGGACCCACCGACGCGGGCCCGCTCGACGTCCTACGCGAACTGCCCGTCACCGGCGGCAGGCGCACCTTGACGAACTCATACAACGTTGCACCGACGTCAGCGTCCACGGCATCGTCATCCACCTCGCATCACTCGACGACATCATCGACAGCAAGACCCACGCCGACCGTCCCAAAGACCACGACGCCCTCCCCGAACTCCACCACCTCCGCGGAACAACCCCCGACCCCTGATCACCCACAGCAGATCGGGACATCCAATCCGTGGAAGCAAACCTCTCGTGGGTGCACAGCCAGTTCGCGTCGGACAGTCCCCCTGACCGGGCACGTCCGGGCACTCCGATCCTCGCCGCATTGGGCGTCACCGGATCAGCCTGGCTGCTGGTGGCTGGCTACGCCGCTCATGGAGTCAAAGACCTCTGGCAGCACCGAACCCAATTCGTCGCCGGTAGCCGGTGGTGGCCCCCATTCTGCGTCACGATCGACTTCCTCGTCGCGGTAATCCTCGCGGTCGGGATCGTCGTCGGAGTGTCCTTGCACTGACCGGTCACGTCCCACACCCAGCACTTGACCGAACGAGTGCCCAGGAGTCGGTGGGTTCAGGCAAGTGCTCTGACGACGTGGGCGTCGGTTCGGTCTCGATCCGTGATGAGATGCGCTACCGAGGCCATCCGCCGGTCCGACGATTCACAGAGGGCATTGGCCGCTGGGAGGTCGTCCGCTGCCGCTGCGATGCGTGCGAGGGCGTCGAGTGCGAAGACCTCGGCGGGAGCGTTGTCGTGTCGGCGGGCGTCGTCGAGGATGTCGATGAGTCGATGTTCGGTGCCGGATACCCGTTCGGCGGCGTCCATCGCGGCCAGCAGGCATTCGCCGAGCGCTGCCTGCTCTCCGCCGCCGGCTTCGCGGTGCCAGCTTGCCGCGGCGTCCAATGCCGTGCGAGCTTCGTGATGTTGTCCGAGCGCGCGAAGGACCCGCCCGAGGTGCACCCGGGTAAGGGCACCCATGCGGACGTCGCCGATCGCTTCGGCCCGGTCGATTGCCAGTTGCAGCGTTGTCGAGCCGGCGTCGTAGTCGCCGGATTGGCACTGGGCTCGGCCGAGGTTGAACAGCTGGTATGCCTCGGTCTGCAGGAAACCGAGCTGACCCGATGTAGTCGCAGCGCGACGGAGGTGAACAACGGCATCGACGAAGCGGAGTTCGATGCGCGCCAACTCGCCGAGCACTGCGTCGCCGCGAACTCGCAGCCAGGGGTCATCGATTGCACGAAGCCAGTACTGCACGCGATCGACGGCATCGATGCTGCGCTCTCGGTCGCCGGCGGAGATCGCGGCGCGCGCGGCGAACTCACGGATCAAGGAGGTGCACGATCGGGGGCTTCCCCGCGGTGGGTTCTGACACCTGACATGGCCAAGCGTCTGAGCCGTGTGGAATTGCGGACGGCGACACGCCCAGACTTGGATGGCGATGTCACCGGATGACCGACTGCGATTCTCAGCAGGTGAACACGCCGTAGAGCGTGCAAGCCCTGTGGCCGTCAGCGCAACATCTCGACTGCTTCGTTCAGGGCCATGAGACAACGGGCGACCGTGAGTAACGCGATCGCTGTCTGATCGTCCGGCACCGCTGGAATTTCCACGTTGAGGAGCAGATCGATGTCGGTACCGAACCGAGCGCTTCTTCGAGAAGTTGTTCTGCGGAAGGATTCGATGCCATTCGCCAATCATGCCGCATTTGAACGCCGCGCGGGAGACCCCCGACCTTGTCGGGTCGGGGGTCGCCGGGCTCGGTCGTCCCGGCCTTCGTGACGCCGATTCGAACGACGCCATGCGCCGTATCGATCAGCAGTTGACGTCGTCAAGTTGAACATCGCACCTCCGGCGGTGTCACCGCGGTTGCAGGGAGTTCGATCAGTGAAAACGGTCGTCAAGTCCTGGCGCACGACAATTTAGAACGGCTCGGATCCCGGTCGGGCTGACCGCGACCCTGAGGCACGCATCCACCGTGCTCTAGCGAACGCCAAACCGGTAGGTGACAGAAGACCGGCGCAGGGGTTGGTACGGACGCGTTGACCCGTCCGCGAACACCAACCACAGCCCGTTGGTGTCTAGGTTGGTGTCCGGCGACGGCTTACGGCGGCCGCCGGGATCCGCGCACGTTCGCTGTCTGGGCGAACGTGAGTGCCTCCCCAGGGGCTCGAACCCTGAACCAATGGATTAAAAGTCCACTGCTCTACCATTGAGCTAGAGAGGCGGGACCGGCGCAATACCTGGGAGAAAACTCCGTTTGACTGTCTGCGCCGGAATGCGATTGATCATCGTACGGCCCGGGGCCGCGCGCGGCGACTTCCGATCGGCGTGTCGAAGGCTGCCAGCGTCGAATATTCGATTCCGAGGCGCGTTAGAGCGCCGGTCGGACACTGTTTCGAGGGTTCAGGCCGCCTGAGGAGGAGCGAGGCCCTGGCGGCGCACGTGCATGCTCAACGCGTTGACGCCGAGCGCGTACGTGATCATGTTCAGCAACTGACGCCGGTTCCCGACGCTGTGCGCTCGCCGTAGCCAGAGCGTGTCGTCGAGATGCCGATTGATGCTCTCCGCGTCGTTGCGGCGCCGGTACAGGATTTCGAAGTCCGGATCGCCGGGAGGGATCTGACGCACGTTCTCGGCCCGGTTGAACTTGCGCTTCGCATCCTCGGCGTTCGCGTGCAGTCTCACCGTGACGACGCCCCCACCAAGATGCTCCGGGAGCCGGTAGTCGTTGTACCACCGGTAGGTGCCGCGCTTGTCGGTGTTGCGATGAGTACGGATCCGGTCGAGCGGAACGAACACCGGCTTGCCGGACTCGGTCACCTCCCCCAACCCGATCCGCCCGCCCTGCGAGATCACACGAATCTGTTGCTCACCGTCCGGTGTTCGGATCGTCTTGGTCTCGACGTACACCGTCTTCTCGACACGCTTGCGATCCTTGGCCGGCCGCTTACGGCTCCCGGCGTTGGCGGTGACGCGGTTGACCGACACCCAGCCGAGGTCGCGCATCAGCCGCTGGTGATGCGCCCCACGGAACGCCGTGTCGCACACGACACCCTGGGCACCTGGCACCAATGAAGCCAGTCCGACGAAGCGGTCGAGCGCCGTCGCAGCCTCGGCACCGGACGACTCGACACAGGCGACATCGAGAATGAATCGGCTGTGCGGCTCCGGATGCCGGGCGGCGATGATCACAAACTTCGTTCCCCACACCATCTCCCCCGTGCCCTCCACGTGGAACCCGGCATCGGTCTCGACCCGCGGGTAGTGAATCTCACCCGTCGTCTTGTCGATCCGCTTGTCGCCGGGCTTGGCGCGGAACAACGGGGTGACGACCTTGCCGTCCGCGTACAGCATCCGCGACAGATCCGGATGCGTCCACGATCCCGGACCGCCCGCATCCAAGAGCCCACACTGCTGGGCCTGCTGAGTCGCCAACTCGCGGTGCAGTTCGGCGATCTCCTCGAGCACGCCGGGCGCGGCGAGATACCGGCTGCGACCGTACAGATAGTGGTGGCGTCGCATCTGACGATCCGGCAACCACATGTCCGGTCGCTTCGGAAGAGCCTCCCGGATCAGCGACTGCAGGCGACCCCACACGACCGCGTGTCCGAGTTCTGCTTCGACTCGACGGCCCGATCCGTACACGCTCAGGAGCGCATCGAACAGGAACCACATGTAGACGGGATAGTCACGAGGGCGACCACCGCGGCTCCGGGTCCGGTTCGGGCACGATCTTCGCGACCTTGAACAGCGCGTCGTTCGCGACGAGCGCCTCCAGGCGCTCGAGAGCGCTGAACCCAACCGAGCGACGAGCCATCAGGCCAACCAGTCATGGCCGATGAGAAGCGCCGCCCGATCCAGGCTGCGGACACCCATCGCGAGCGAAGCCTTCTCGATACTGCCCGTCTCGTCGAAGACCCTCCGGCCAGCCCACCCTGCGACCGACATCGGACGAACATCGGGCTCGCCAGCCAGGCCGGCCCGAACCAGCACCGAGCTGATCGCGCGGCACGTCGAGACCTGCCCAGCAATCCCTCGCCCCTCCCCCGCATAGGCAACCGGGCCGGTTCCACCGATTGACGCACGGCGGCGCAGGGTCTCCAGACCCCACTCGCTCAACGTGCCGATCCGCGCCATGGTCCGCTGGCCACCCCTGATCTCGACAGTGCCGGCGTCCAGGTCGATGTCACCGGAGCTGATGGCTGCGATCTCGGCTCCCCGCGCGGTTGCCTCGGCGAGTGCCCACGCGATCGCCGCCCGAGCCGAAGCCCACTGCGCGACATCCCGACACAGTTCGATCTCGTCGTCATCCAACGGGCGAGACGCAGCAGACGACTTCGGTGGAAGGCAGAGGTCAAGCGTCGGATCACTCTCGACGAACTCCAGTCCGCGAGCCACGCGAAAGAGCAGCCGCAACGCCGCGCGGCGGTTGTGAAGAACGGCGATGCTTGCCGCAAGACCCGAGTCCAGTCTCGAGTGAACGAAATCGCTCGCGTCGACCGGTCGAACCGCACCAAGACTGCTCAGGCCACGGCCGTCGAAGAAGTCGACGGCACGCTGCAGCGTCGGCTCGACGCGACGAACCGCCGAATCGGAGACCTCGCCACTCTGCATGCACTGAGCCAGCACAGGCTGCAGGCTCGGGGAGCGCGTACGGTTGCTCACGTTGGGACCTCCACACAGGTTCCGGCCACGCCCCGGGGTGTTTCCGCACCGCCGGGGCACCTTTGCGTCAGATCCTACGCAGTTGAGTCCTTTGCGTCAAGTCCCCCACGAGTACCGTCAGCAGTGTGGGACGGAAGGTGGACATCGACGACTTGGTGGATGCCACCGAGATCGCACGCCGCCTCAACGTCAAGCGACCACAAGTCGTCCACGACTGGCGTCGACGTCACCAGGATTTCCCCGAACCCGTCGCCTTCCTCGGCAATGCTCATGTCTGGCTCTGGCCGGAAGTCGAGGCCTGGGCACAATCCACCGGTCGGGCTCAGTAGCCCGGAGAGCACCTGCTCCCGGAAAATCGATTCAGCTGAGAGCTGAGGAATCGGAGGCCGATGAAATGCTCGGCCAGGGGGCGAGTCAGTCGTCACCGCCGAGTTGATCGGCCCACGAACAGTCTCGACATGGGTGATCGGCACCGAACGAGTGCACCTCGACCGGCAGGTGTTCGGAGAATCCGAGGATGCCGATGATCGTGCTGGCGAACATCTCGGTGAGGTGCTGCCAGTCCCCGTGCACCAGCAGGAGCGTCCAGTTCGCAGGCATCCCACCGGGAATGTCGACGTCGGAGACCGGCGCCTGCCATCCGAGCAGTGTGAGCAGCTCCTCCTGGTCGACCGACAGCCGGGACTCACCGGTCAGATAGACGTTGCTGCCGACCTCGGCCTGGGCAACGCCGTGACCGATGAGGACCTGCACGTACCTGTCGGTGAGGAGTGACTGCGTGATGATGATCACCCGCGTCGGCTCGGACCCCACCCGTCGGAGCAGCCGGAGCAACGCCGCCGACCACATGGACCAGCCACCACCGTCGGCCGGCACCACGTCGAACGTGTGCGTGTCAGGCCCTTCGAGCCGCAACTGCTCACACGTCGAGCACTCCCCTTCGTCGGCTCTCGGCACCCGCCGTTCTGATTCGTCGTTCCGCCTCATCGTGTCTCCTTCCGCCAGTGCCCCGGCTCTTCGGGCCACCTCTGAAGTATGAATGAGGGGTATCACAGAGTTCGCGGGACCGTCCGAGACCTCGCGCTCCTCAGAGACTGATCGGACGGTGATCGTCGACGAGCCCGCCCGACACCACTCGGATCGCTTCGACGATGGCGCGCTCGAGTCGGTACTGGGAGTCGTCCTCCGGCCACTCCCCCGAGTGTCGCCACGCCCGATGGGCGAGGAACAGCGCAGCCCGCAGCACATCGAGGTCGAACGTGTCGAGAGACTCTCCGGCCCCGAAGGACTCAGAGACCGCGTTGCAGAATCGACCCATCTCGGCCGGTCCACCGTGGATCCCGTATCCGTCGTAGGTGTGGGAGAACTGGAACACCTCATCGAAGTCGGCGCGTTCCGACGGAATCTCCACGAAGAGTCGTGCCTGGCTCACAGTCGTCCTTCGGCGCGTTGGTGATCACCCTTGAGGGACCGCGTAACGATGGGGGCGTTCAGTTCTGTGTGTGCGGTACCGATGACAGAGTCGAGTCCCGACCAACTTCGCAGGAGTGCCCCCATTGACCACGTCGAACCGCGCGCCAACAGACGCAGCTGCACCGATGACCGGCTACGACGTCATCGGCGACGTGCACGGTCATGCCGGGGCGCTGACTGACCTCCTACAGGCCATGGACTACGTCGAACGCAACGGCGTGTGGGCGAACGACGAGCGGCAGGCGATCTTCGTCGGTGACCTGATCGATCGAGGACCGAAGCAGATCGAGTCGGTGCGGATCGCACAGACGATGGTCGAGGCGGGCTCGGCGCAGATCGTGCTCGGCAACCACGAGTTCAACGCCGTGGCGTACGCCACTCCCGACGGACAGGGCGACCACCTCCGCCCGCACCTCGGGGAGGACGACCGGTGCCGCAAGAACCGTGAGCAGCACGAGAAGTTCATCGGGGAAGTCGGTTTCCGCACGCAAGACCACAACGACATGATCGAGTGGTTCAAGACGATCCCGCTGTGGCTCGACCTCGGCGGGCTCCGAGTCGTCCACGCCTGCTGGTCGAGCGACCACATCGACTACCTCCGCCCACTCGTCGGCGAGAACGACAACCTCACCGACGACCTCGTCGTGACGTCGAGTGACGACACGCACCTGAGCTACGACGCCGTCGAAACAATTCTCAAAGGGCCCGAGATCGGGCTCGGTGGTCTGCACTACTTCGACAAGGACGACAACTACCGCGATCGCGCTCGCATCGCATGGTGGGAGCAGTCGGCTACGAGCCTGTCGACCGCCGCTCTGGTCCCGGGCGGCACTCGCGTCCTCGACGCAGACAATGCGCCGGCGTCGCTCCCCGACGAACCGATCGACGAAGAGGACCGCTTCGCGTTCGACTCCGAGGTTCCCGTCATCTTCGGCCACTACTGGTGGAGCGCCGACCGAGGCATCACCAGCGACCGTGCCCTGTGCGTCGACTACAGCATTGCCAAGAACGGTGAACTCGTCGCCTACCGATGGGACGGGGAGACGATCCTCTCGGCGTCGAAGATCGTGCGAGCCGGCTGACGACGGGGCCGTTCCGGACTCGGTCGCTTCGCGGGAACCGTGACGGCCGCTGATCGGTCGCTGATCGGTCGAGCGAGTCAGCCCGGAAAGACCCGAACGTCGACCGAGAGGTTCGGCGCGCCTGCGAGCCTGCGATCGGTGGTGGCGAGGACTCCGAAGGCGCGTTGCCCAGCGGTCAGCGATTCGAGAAGGGCCACGTAGGCGGCGTCGTAGGCCGAGAGATTCGCCCGCAGCTCCCAGATCCGGGCGATCATCGGCTGCGTGAGATCGTGACGGTCGACCGGTAGCGCCGCAAATCGGCTCGCCACCGCCGACGCGTGGTCAGAATCAAGTTTGCCGAGCTGGACCAGCCGTCGAAAGGCGCTGATGACTTCGAGCGGAGTGAGGTTCCGCACGATCGACGGCCGGGACCCGTCGGACAGCCCGACCAGCCACTCACGGGCACGTTGGCCGACCCGGGAGTCGTCACCCAGCGCAACGACGAGGATCGAAGCGTCGGCGACGACGATCACCTCGGATCAGTCGCGTGTGGCAGCATCACGATCGCGACGGATGATCTCAGCCACCTCGTCGGGGGTGAATGTTCCGCGCTCCGCGGCATCGCGCGGAAGACTCTCGAAGTAGGCCGCCAACGGTCGCTCGGCGCCGTCGCTCGTGCTGGCGGAGCGGGTCGTGGTCATCTTCAATGTCTAGCTGACTCGACCGGGTCGGCTGCAGGCATTCCCGCTCCGACGGTCGTAGTCCCGCCGACCAGTCGCCGCCGTGCTGGCGAACGTCGACCGGGGCCCTGCCCGGACTCGCGTCGACGACGCAGATCAACTCGCGCGGGCGGTGAACCGAACGTTCTGCGGTTGCTCGCGCTACTGGGGCCACCGTCGACCGCTGGAGGGAGCGGCCTCGCGAAACAGCGGAAGTGTCTGCCGTCACCGAGGAGCACCGAGTGTTCGTTGTCGGCGAACGCAGGTTCCTGCCGGCCGGATGGGGCGCCGGCACACGAGTGCCCCATCCGGCCGGTGTTCAGCGCAGATAGCGCATGGTGGTCTCGGCGAAGTCCTGCTTCCAGCGCCACTGGTCCATGACGTACATGGCGAACTCGTCTTCGCTGAGGGTGATCGTGTCCTCGACGGACATGTGGGCCATCATGATGACCCGGTCGTAGTCGTCGGTGTGGTCCTCGGGTTCGGGGAGCCCGAGGTACTGGTTGATGTGTCGGCCGGCCTTGAGGTCGCGGACCCGTTTGTCGAGTTCGGCCTTCAGCCGGTCGTGGAAGCCCTCAAGGGCTTGCTCGAACACCTCCCGGTGGGCTTCGCGGTTGGCGGTGACTTCGACGAGGAACTCGTCGCGATTGACGGTGACGTTGCGCATGGTGTTGCTCCTTGTTGTGGGTGTAGATCGGTGTTCACGGGTGACCGTGTGAGATCAGGCGGCCTCGGTGGCTCTGATCTCACGGATGATGCGGACCACGTCGATCCAGTTCGCCTCCCGCCAGGCGTCGAGGCGCTCCCAGTTGTCGAGCTGACGAGCCCGGCTGATCCCGTTGGTGCGGTGGTGCCAGTCGAGGGCGTCCTCGGCGTATCCGATGGCGGCGATCGGGCGAGCCGAACGGATCATGCTCATGGCCTCGATCGGGTCGTGACCGAGCATGAGCAGGCAGGCGTACGCCATCGACGGCCCACGGTTGATCCCCATGTGGCAGTGCACGAGCACCTTGGCGTCGGGGTTCTCGAGGGCGCCACGCACCCATTCGGTTCCGAGGTCGAACCACCAGTCGGGCATCTTCTGACCGGCGTCGTCGACGCCGTGGTGGAGGTAGTGGATCTCCGGGCAGTGTTCGGCGACGAGATCGTCGTCGTTCCACTCGAAGCGGTTGTCGACCACGTGGGTGATCCCGAGAGCCCGCCACTCCTGGAGGACCCGAACGGCC
>JBGTIA010000444.1:0-2174 GCA_041745835.1 Ilumatobacteraceae bacterium
CGGTTATCGCGTGGTGGCGTACGACCGTCGGGGCTTTGGGCAGAGCGACAAGCCGTCGGGTGGCTACGACTACGACACGTTGAGCGAGGATCTGGACGGCCTGATGGGCGAACTCGATTTGCAGGACACGACGTTGGTCGGATTCTCGATGGGCGGCGGTGAGGTTGCCCGCTACGTGTCCAAGTACGGACACGACCGGCTGCGCAGCGTCGTGTTCGCCTCCGCTGTGCCGCCGTACATGCTGAAGACCGACGACAACCCGCACGGCCCGCTCACCAACGAGCACGCGGCAACGATGACCGCCGACCTCACCGCCGACCGCGACGCCTTCTTCGATCAGTTCACCAAGGACTTCTTCTCGGTAGACGGAGTATTGAAGGTGACCGAGGCGCAACGACAAGAGGCCATTGCAATGTGCCAGGAGGCGGACCAGCAGGCCGCACTCGCATGCATGAACTCGTTCAGGAGCGAAGACTTCCGCGAGGACCTCCCAACCGTCACCGTTCCCACGTTCGTGATCCACGGCAGCGGTGACGCAACGGTTCCGTTCGAGGGGTCAGGCGCTCGCACCCACGAGACGATCCCCCAGAGTCAGTTGGTCGTGCTCAGCGACGCACCCCACGGGTGCAACGTCAGCCATCAGGACGAGTTCAACGCTGCGCTCCTCGAGTTCCTCCGCTCGTAGCGGCGCGGCAACCGACCGTCGCCGACCCGGCGGTATGGGGACGCCGGTCGGGTGATCCAGGGCGTACGAGATCGGTGATCGACTCGTCACCGATTGAGAAACGTCGGCAAGAATGTTGCGCTGAGCAGGGGCGATCGTGTTCGTGTCTCGCGAGATGCGGATTCCGTTGAGCTCCACGACCCGAAAGCCCGAGCCGTCCGGCTCGGGGTTGTCGCTACGGTGCAGGCGATGAGCGCCGACGAGTCACTTCCCGAGCACGTCGTCGAGAACCGTCGTCACTGGGACGCCATGGCCGCCACCTGGGTGGCTGGCGGAGAACGCAACTGGGAACTCGCCGAGCCCGAGTGGGGGATGTGGAACATCCCGAACCATGAGCTGGCGCTGCTTCCCGACGACCTGCTCGGCCGACGAGCCATCGAACTCGGCTGCGGAACCGGGTACATCTCGGCGTGGATGCGCCGCCGTGGTGCGAGCGTGTACGCGATCGACAACTCCGAACAGCAGCTCGCCACCGCCCGTCGTCTCGCCGCCGACCACGGCGTCGACGACATCGAGTGGGTCCACGGCAATGCCGAGCAGGTCGACCAGCCGGACGGCAGCTTCGACTTCGCAATCAGTGAGTACGGCGCAGCGATCTGGTGCGAGCCGTCCGTGTGGATCCCGGAGGCCCACCGGCTGCTCCGATCGGGCGGCCGACTCGTGTTCCTCGGCAACCACCCGCTCGGCATGGTGTGCTCGCCCGTCTCCGGTGACGCACCGGCGGGGCTCACCCTGGAGCGCGACTACTTCGGGCTGGGTCGGCTCGACTGGACCGACGCCGTCGAGGACCCGGGGGGTATCGAATTCAACATGGAGATCTCGTCGTGGATGCGGCTGTTCCGCACCACCGGCTTCGATGTCGTCGACTACGTCGAGATCCAGGCACCATCGTCTGCCGTCGGGATCAGGTACTGGGTCGGCGCCGACTGGGCGAAGCGGTTCCCCTCCGAGCAGGTCTGGATCCTGCAGAAGCGCTGATCCGGCTCAACCGATGGGCACGGCGTACACCACGATGTTCTCGCGATAGTGACGGATCTCCGGGTTGTAGTCGCCGCCACAGGTGATCAGCACCAACGTCTCGTCGCCGGTGTTGCGCCAGATACGTTCGCGTGGCAGCTCGGACTTGCCGTAGACCGTCCGCTCGGTGACCTCGTAGCGACGAACGGTGCCGTCGTCGAGCGTGACCTCGACCTGCTCGCCCGGTTCCACGTTGCCGAGGCGGGAGAAGGGCCCTGCGGTGCGGTTCCACGACACGTGCGCTGCGAGCACGGTGGCGCCGGGTTGTCCCGCCGTGGCCCCGTACTGGTACCACCCGATCTCGGTCTCGTCGGGGATCTGCATCTGTCCGTCGAATTCGAGCCCGACCGGCCGGACGGGGAAGCGGGCCACATCGATCGATTGCATCTGGAGCCCGACCGGTCGAGCTCGGGGCGCCACGATCTCGGGAACG
>JBGTIA010000445.1:0-1876 GCA_041745835.1 Ilumatobacteraceae bacterium
CCGCTACGGCGGACCCTCCACCCTGTTCG
Organism: Ilumatobacteraceae bacterium; assembly: GCA_041745835.1. Lineage (GTDB taxonomy): Bacteria > Actinomycetota > Acidimicrobiia > Acidimicrobiales > Ilumatobacteraceae > Sva-07. The sequence goes on from JBGTIA010000445.1 coordinate 30, forward strand.
ATACGGGACTCGCCAACCGTCCCGCGGCGGCGTTCGACGGCGACCCGACCACGGCGTGGCTCACCGGCATCAACAGCGAGGCGCGCGGCCAACAGATCCGAATCGAGCTCGCCGAGGTCGAGCTGATCGACGAAGTGCGGCTCCGGGTCGCCGAGGTCGACGGAGGCCGGACGGTCAGCCGCGTCGCCGTGGTGTTCCCCGACCACGAGCCGTTCACCTTCGATGTGGCCGCCGGCGTCGAGAACGTCCTGACGTTCACCCCGACCGCGACGGACGTGCTCGGCATCGCTCCCATCGCGCTCGCTCAGTCGGGTGTCGGACCGTACGGCTTCTCCGAGGTTTCGGTCGGCGGCCTCGACCTCGCCGAACGCGTCACGATGCCCGACGATCTCGTCCGGCTCGCCGACGCGGCGCCAGAGATCGCAAACCTGCTCTCGACTGCCCCGATCGCGGTCGAGATGCAACGGCTCGTCAGTCACGACGGTGACCCCGAGAACGCCCTCGCACGCCGCTTCCGCTCGCCCGCCGACCGGCCCGTCCGTCTGCGTGGCGGTCTGCAGATCGGATCGGCCTCGTCGCCCACAGGTGTGGCCCGCATCTTGGGCAGTCCGCTCTCGATCGACGTCCGGCCACGGACTGCGGCCGCATTGCCCTCCGATCCGGTGCACGCGATCGATGGCGACCCGGCAACGTCATGGATCATCGACGACGAGCAGGCCGTGGACGTCACGGTGCGAGCAGACGGGTCCGACGTCCACCGGACGACGATCGTGCTCGGCCACCGTCGTGGAGCGGACCTACCGACCACGCTCGTCGCGCACCGAGCAGGTGTCGAAGTGACCGTCGATGTGAAACGTGGATGCGCCCGGGCCAGCCGCGACGTCCAGCGTCGTGTGAAGGTGGTGACATTCCGTGAGGCCGACACGTGCACGATCGATCTCGAATGGCCGGAGCGGAGCGCACCGTCCGACGAGGTGAGAATAATTCTCAGCTCGACGGTCCCCGAGCTCGTCGCAGAGCCAACGCTGCGGATCGAGGTGATCGAGGTGCGGGTGAACGGAGTCTCCGGTGCGATCTCCTACGAGCCTGGTGTGTGCCGCGACGATCTCTTGTTCCTCGACGGATCCCCGGTCCCGGTTCGGCTCGACGGCTCGCTCGAGCAGTTGTTGAGCGGAGATCGGATCCAGGTCGAAGGGTGCTCGACACTCGAGCTGACGACGGAGTGGCACGAGCTGACGACCACTCCCGGACTGCCGCTCGATTGGCTCCGCTTCGAATCGACCGACGGGAACCCTCCCGTGGCGACGAGCCCGATCGATGTGTCGGTCCTCCACCGCAGTGCGGTCGACCATCGGATCGTCATCGATGCGCCCGCAGGCACCCACGTCATCCTCGGACAGGCGTACACGTCGCGGTGGCAGGCGACATCCGCTGCCGGTGATCTCGACCACGCGTTGTCACTCGACGCTCAGGCCGGATGGGTCCTCGTCGCTGACGGGCCACAGGAGCTGCGGATCGGACACTCGTCTCAGACCGTCTACCGATTGGCAACGCTCTTGTCACTGATCGCCCTCGCGTCGCTACCAATGCTGATCGTCGCCGACCCGAAGCGGCGGCGGCCAGCGTCTGACGATTTGGACGACCATCGCACCCACGCCGATCATCGCTGGTCGTCGCGCGTCGTTGACGCCGCCACCGGCGCCACGATCCTCTTCGCCATCCTCGCCGGCGGATGGCCGGTCGCGCTGATCGCGGTAGTCGCGGTCCTGGCGCTGAGACGACGCTGGGTGACGACAACGGCAATCGGGGGGTCCGCCGTCGTCCTTGCGATCGTGGCGGCGTTGGTC